>JAZSCY010000325.1:0-10711 GCA_045530875.1 Eubacteriales bacterium | reverse complement strand
GGCGTGGTGTCGCCCTATCTCAGCCCCGCCATCGTCACCGAGATGAGTGCCGTCGGCGGAACGATATTGGTGGGCATGGGCATCCATATGCTGGAGGTCAGCCCAAAGAGAATCAAGGTGGCAAATATGCTGCCGGCCATTTTTCTGCCTATCGTCTATTTGCCGCTTTCAGCCTGGATCGTTTCTCTGTTCGCCTGAGGCAGGATACTCAGAAAAAAAGCAAAAGGAACGCATCTGTGGATGGGTTCCTTTTTTGCGTCTGTTTTCTGTCAACTTGCCGGGATGCGATTTGACAGGCGGCAGTTTTTAGAATTTTATTGATTTCTCTCTGTCTATATAGTATAATATTTGAAGTATCATAAATTTTGATAAAGGAGGCGCAGCTTTGATTATAACATATGCGATTATGGCGGTGATTGCAACCGCTTTGCTGATCGGATATACGGCATTTGTCCGCAAAAAAGAGCCGTGGCTGTTCCTTCTGTTTGTTTGCGTGTCCATCGTTAACATTGGATATTTTTTGCTTTCCGTTTCAAAAACACTCGAATTTGCTATTATTGCAAACGACATTGCCTATTTCGGAAGCGTATTTCTTTCGATGTGTATGCTGCTCGCCATTATCCGGCTTTGCGGATTTGAAATAAAAAAGAGGCTGTTCATTACTTTAACGGTAATTGGCGGTATTATGTTTGCCGTTATCGCAACTGCAGGCATACTCCCATGGTATTACAAAGAGGTTACGCTTACCTACGTGGACGGCGCGGCGAAACTTGAAAAGGTGTACGGCGTCTTGCATCCTCTTTATCTCATTTACTTGATTGGTTATTTCTCCGCAATGGTAACGTGCATAGTGCGATCCATCCGCAAAAAGATGATTGCCTCCCAAAGGCATGCGTTTCTCCTTGCCGCAATCGTTTTCGGCAACATGGCGGTGTGGTTCGTTGAGAAATTCATCCCATGGGATTTTGAATTTCTTTCCGTTTCCTATCTGTTCAGCGAGGTTGTTCTTCTTGCTGTTCACTGGATGATGCAGGATTACGTCCGAATTGATCTTGTCCCCAAACCGGCGGCAAGAGTTGCCATAGACGTTGCCGCTATGCCGATGGAGGAAAAGGTGTTAAAGGTTCTCTCCTTCCTCAAGGTGGGAGAAATGCTGACCTCGCGAGAGCGTGAGATACTTGAATTTGTTTTGCACAACAAGAAGAGACGTGAGATCGCAGAGGAATTGTGCCTCTCCGAGAACACAATCAAGACGTATACGCGTACCCTTTACGGAAAACTGGGAGTCAGTTCCCGAGAGGAACTTTACGCGCTTTTAATGAAATAGAAGTCATAACCGACGGCAGAGGGATCTGCCGTCTTTTTTTGCGCAAAAATGGATTTTCACCCATTTTTCACCCCTGAAATCCTGCGGTTCACCCCGATGGGGTGTGCCAAACATATATATGAATATGGTAAAATGTAGCCAAGATATGATCTGGAAGTCTCTCAACTGCAAAAACGGAGGTGGTGAAGAATGACCGACAAGCGAATTTTGTTCGGTGATTTTGAGTTTCCGAGGACAAACGGCCTGGAGTATCTTTTGAATGAGGAGCAGCTCGTTACCGACTATCTGTTTGTCAACGAACCCCGCGATGGCTTTTCCATGTACTTTGAAAACGGATTCCCGATTTTCCAGGTACCCGAAAACAGCGAACGACCGTATTGTCTGTTTGAGATGAAAAGCCCCGGCAGAATGATCAAATTCTTCTGTCCCGAAAAGCATCCGAATCTGGACTCGGTAGTCTGGTATTTTTACGTTGAGTTGTTCGATGAGCGCGGTGCGACGCACATACTGCCCGGGCAGGTCAGAGTCGGAATGGACGCGTTTCAATCAAAACTTGCAAAAGGCAAACCGAAATTCATCGAGGTATTGGAAAACGTAAAACTGAACCCGATGACAGTGACAGCTTAAAAGATCTTTCATTCGAAAGGAGAAAAGACAAATGAAAACAAAAAGATTTTTGGCACTGTTTCTGAGCGCCATGATGGTGCTCGGTATGATGCCGATAACGGCAGTTCACGTGCACGCAGAAGAGCACACATGGAATCCTGATGCCACTATGACGCTTACATGCGAAGGTGCGGTGGTAGAGCCTAAGGAGGTCATCGAAACTGCCGATACCAAGATGAAGATCTACCGTGTGGAATCGGAGTTTGACTACACTCTGACGACCTCGGATGATAATGATTATGCCGTTCTGTTTGAAGTCATTTTGTCCGTGATTGAGGAGGATGAATACGGTTACAAAGATTATGACTATGAGATGACCGTTACGCTGGACAACGTGACCATCCGCACGTACAACCCCCGCGTGGATCAGAATGCGGGTGTTCATGCGGCTATGATGTTCTCCGACGAAAAGTCTGAGGAGAGATACGAAACGCTCACCATCGAGCTTGTGGGTAACAATACCGTCGAACTATTGGGTGTCAAGGATGATTCGGCAGAAGACAGATGGAGCGCACTTTCCTTCATCGGCCCTAATACTATGATCAATGGCGACGGTACGCTGAATGTCACATCCCGTTACAGCAATGCCGTAGGTGCGGTAAGTGCGTTGTACACCGAAAACTCGCTTGGACTGTATGATACCGTCACGCTGAACGCTACCGCTGACGTAAAGGCTAAGGAAGCTGCCACCCTCATCGGCGACGGACTTTACTTTGACGACTATGAATTCATCATGGAAGCGGGAACTACCACCAATATTAAGGCCTCGGGCTCGGGCATTATGCACGGTACAGAACATGTCCGCGCAACTTGGCTTGACGGTATGGATATTGACGGCGATCTGGACATCCGTGCCGCCGATTACGGTATAAGTTGGCAGGCGGGTGGTATCTATATGGGTGACGGAGCCAATCTGAGCATCCGTGGCCTCAGCGATGCTTCCGCTCCCAACACTGGTATTCTCGTAAGACGCGACGTGGTTGTCGGGGCAGGATGCACCCTTCATGTTGACGCGCTCGGCGCGGCATATTCATGCCGTGCTTCGACCACCGCCAATCCCTCCGCTCCTCTCACCATAGGTGAGGGATCTGTTGCTGTGCTTAACGGCTCCGTCGGCAACACGGATTTCGTGGTTGACTGCGGTACAGATCTTTCGGGTAAAAACAACGTTGTAAGCGGAACGGGTGAAGAGTGGTACGGAGAGACCTGGCGCGCATCCAATCTTACCCTTGAAAGTGGTGCAAAACTGACGATCAACGGCGGCTACCGTGCGCTTCAGGCGTTGCTGATAGATCTGTACGACGGTTCGGAGTTGAAGATTACCACCTCCGACGTGGTAGCTTCCACCGATATATACGAGTACGGCCCCGTATATCTCTCCAGCTCCACAAGTAATATTTACAGCGGTGCGGCACTGACCATCGAAACTCCTGCCGAGCAGGCGATCTACGGATATTCTCAGATGAATATTTCGAGTAACAACGTATATATCATGGCAGGCGAGACGGCGCTTTCGTCATCAATTACACGCGGCACAAATCCGGTTATCTATACCTTCGAGAGCGACGACGGTGTAAACTGGGTGCCCTTTGCTAATAAGAACGCAAAGCCTTATTTCACAACCAGAGAACCCGCAACGCATATCTGCGCCGCCTCCCGCCTCGCCAACACATACAGCGATAAGGTCTGGACTCCTGTGGAAGGTGAACACAAGCATACCGCCAAGTGTATATACTGTGCGGCGGAGATCCTTGCCGACTGTCAGTGGGACAGAGGCGTTTGGTATTATAGCGGCGGAGTTGATAAGCTGAAATTCGAATGTGAGATCTGTGAGCAGGAAAGATTTTCCGACGTGGAATATCACAGCCACGTTTTTGAGAAGTGGACACCTTTGTTGGGCGATTATCATCCCATGCATGAGAGCACCTGCACGGTGCCAGGCTGCGGTGCAAGCACGGAAGATTACTGCTCCAATTCCTACGGTGCGGAGTATCACGTCGGTCTGAATACCATGCGCAAGGACTGTACAAAGTGCGGTCAGTTCACCGAATGGGAGTTTGACAGCTCCACGATCAAAACCACACACTATGAAGCGAAACCCGCAAGCTGCACAGGCGCGGGTAATGTGGAATTCTGGCATTGCGCACACTGCAACCGTTATTATAAGGACGAGGCTTGCACAAGCGTTCTTGATCCCTCTGAGACGTTCATCCAGCCTACCGCACACAATTATGGTGCGGACGGTGTTTGTACCAAGTGCGGCAATAAGATCGTGTCTCTTTCATTCGTGCCCGTGGAGGGATTCCCGAATGAATACGATTATTACTACGTGATCATTGGCAAGGCGTCGAACGGTAAGTATTACGTAATGGGTAACGATACCATGGACGGAAAGCGCGGGGCAGTAGAGATCCCGGCAGATAAGATATCTGCCGACGGAACTGTCAAGCTTACGTCCGAGATGGCAGAATTTCTATACAATGAGATCGTAGGCACGTCCAACACCGCGTGGATGGCGGACGGCGGATGCTTCTCCTTCACGAAAGAGGACGGCTTCTTCGTATACGATAAGTCACATTACGGCGATAAGTGCGTTTCCTATCCCGGATATTTCTATCCCGGATGGGACGAGCTCGGACTGGGAGAGATGTACGCCTATGATAAAGATCATGACGAAAAGGTATGGCTCTATTTCGATGAGGAGAACCTTTGCTTTGACGTCTGTGAGACCGAGATGCAGAACATCTACCTCTACATCCAGCTCTGCGAGCATTCGGGGCTTTATCACAACGAGGCAGTAGATCCTACTTGTACCGAACAGGGAACCAGAGAATATTACGGATGCGGAAAGTGCGGCACCTATTATGCGGATGCCTCGGCTACCATTCCCTATGAATTCCCCGACTATGTGGATCCGTTCAATCCGAGCGATGTAAACGATTATTTCAATATTCCCGCGCTCAGACATACGTATGATGCTCAAGGTGTTTGCGAAAACTGTGGAATGATGCGCCCCGTTTACAGGCCCGTTACCACACTCTCTCAGTTTGATCAACTCAGCGAGAATGCATATTACATCATCGTTTTCAAGGATGGCGACAAGACCTATGCCGCGTTCCTGCCCGATATTGGTCACATCAACGATCCCTTAATGATCGATGCCAACAGCGACGGCATTGTCGATCTGATGGAACCTGACGTAAATGCGAACGGCATTCCCGACTGCATCGAAAACTATATCGATGAATACTGGGGCAGCGTTGACTACGATGAAGACGGAATCAAATCCGTTGAAGAATACAACGAAGCGATCGGCTGGATGGACGAGGATGAAGACGTTGATGCAGATGACTACAAACTCTTCTTTGAGGAGCGTATGTACTGGGATCTGTATTACGAATATGACAATGAGATATACAATTCACCCAATGTTGTCGAGGTAACCGTTGCTCCCGACGGCTCGATCACCATCGTTGACGAAGGCGCAATGGAATTCCAGATGATGCCGTCCGGCATTTGGGGCGGTCAAGAGCATGATGATTCCGAGATGGAATACGAAAACATAAAAGATACCGAGCGTCTCCGTGCCGCTTGGGTTCCCAACTGGTGGATCGCCAACTACGGTACGATGGGCGAATACGGCGAAGAACATTTTCTTACTCAGAACAGATGGTTCGGCGACCGCGACATACCCGGTGTTATCGATAACAAGAACTGGAAGATCAGCTTTAACGAAGACGGCACGGCTCTGCTCGTCAGCACCTGGACGACCTTTGACGATTCTGCCGCGCTCCAGCTTGTAAAATACACCGATGAGTTCGGCAACGAGCGCATCACGATGGTTGGTTGCTACGGTGAGTTATGGCAGGGCAGCGATATTCTTTCGAACTGTACCGTGATCAGCGGAGCATACCTCTACGCTTCCGAGCCCGTCTATGATCAGCCTCCTCACGATTGCGATTTCGGGGATTGGGTAGACGATGAGAACGGCAGAACCCACACCCGCAGATGTACAGTGGATGGCTGTAAAGAAAAACAGACTGAAAATCACACCTGGGACAACGGTGTTCAGACGGAAGCGCCTGCTTGCGCCGAGACCGGTACAATCACGTATACCTGTTCCGCATGTAACGCTACCAAGACCGAACCCGTTCCCGCCCTCGATCACGACTTTGGCGAGTGGACTTACGACAGCGTAGATTCTCACATTCGCTATTGTAAGAGAGAAAACTGTGACGCAGAGGACTACGGCGGTCACGAATGGGGCGATTGGGTACCCGTTGACGAGACTATCCATAAGATGGTTTGTGATATCTGTGCCGGTGAGCAGACAGATGAGCATGACTTTGATAACGGTGTTGTCACCAAAGAACCGACCGAAGGAGAAGATTGAGTCAGAACCTACACCTGCGGCACTTGCTCTTACACCAAGACGGAGCCAATCGACAAACTGGGGCACGAATGTACCTGGACGGATTGGTATCCGAACGGCGATGAAAATCACAAGCGCGACTGTATGGATGACAACTGCGATAAGTTCGAAACACTTCCTCACGAGTGGGATAATGGAGAAATCACAAAGGAGCCCACATGCACGGAGACAGGTGTTAGAACATACACCTGTCAGACTTGCATGCATACGCGTACGGAGGAGATTCCGGCCGCTGACCATACCTGGAGCGACTGGGTATCCGACGGTAGAGCTTATCACGAAAAGACCTGCTCCGTCTGCTTCAGCGTTTGCAGGGAAGAGCACAGCTGGGATAAGGGCGCGGTAACCAAGGAAGCGACTGTTACAGAAAACGGTACAATCAAGTACACATGTGCCGATTGCGGTGCAGTCAGGACGGAGGTTATTCCGAAGATCGAGTGCGATCATACTTGGGATAAGTGGACACCGGATAACGATGAAACGCATACTCACGTTTGTATAAACGGCAACGGATGTGCGGTATTCCAGCAGCAGCGTCACGAGTGGAATAAGGGGGAGGTTACACTTGCGCCCACAGAAACTTCCGAGGGCGTTATGACATACATGTGCCTCATCTGCAGCCACGAAAAGAGGGAGTCGATCCCGATGCTTGCGCATACGCACGCATTTGGCGAATGGGTCAGCGACGGCGACGGCACCCACACAAGACGCTGTGAGAACGGGGAGTGTACCGCATTCGAAACCGCTTCCCACATCTGTGAAGCATGGGCTGATAACGTCAACGGCACCCACACCGGTAAATGCACAGTCTGCGGTGCCGAAATCGTAGAAGAACATATCTGGAGCGACTGGAGTGTCGGAGTAACGGAGGATCTCTTCATTCGCAGCTGTATCTGCGGTGCAGCCGATGAGATGACTGTACAAAAGCCGATCAGCAATTCGCTTACCAATAACACGGTTTCCGAAAACAATGCAGCAAACGCAGAACTCGTTATTGAAAACGTGGTGGATCTCTTCAACGACGTACTCACCAATGATGAGCAGAAGGCGGTGGCAGAGGGTAAAACTACTGTCAGCATCTATTTGGAAGTGGAAGACATTCCGATTGCTGACGTATCCGCATCGGATAAGGCAGCCGCTGACGAGGTAATTGAAGAAGATGCGGAAATCGGTATGTATCTGGATATTGCGTTGTTCAAAGAAGTAACGGAGAACAATACGACAGAAGAAATACAGATTACCGAAACCTCGGACAAAGTCACGATTACCATTCAGATTCCCGACGATCTGATCAATGACAACGCGTCTGTGAAGCGTATTTACAGAATTATCCGTGTTCATGAGGATGCGTTTGGCAATATTGCAACCGACGTTATCGAGGGTGTGTTTGATCCTGTAAGCAAGACATTTACCTTCGAAACGGATAAGTTCTCCACATACGCTCTCGCATATAGCGATACGGAAAAACTGGGCGCTTCGATTGTCGGTGAAGTTACAAGCCACAATGCGGCCAATCCCGTAACCGTCCATCTTGTTTCCGGCGATGAGATTAAGTACACAGCAACGCTGGCAGCCGAGGAAGCAATCGGAGCAGTTACACAACAGTTCCGGTTCACGGACGTTGTTCCCGGCACGTATGACCTGGTGGTAACAAAGCCCGGACACCTTCCGCATACGATCACGGGCGTTGCGGTAAGTGACGAAGATATCGATTTGAGAGAGCACGATAACAGTGATATCGCAGCGATTGTTCTTCTTGCCGGTGACGTGAATGGTGACGGATGCATCGATCTTAGTGACGTGGTGCTTTTGACCTCGTCAACTACGTACGGTCAAACTTTTGAAAATGCAACAAACAAATCTGCGGATATCAACGGCGACAAGTGCTTCGATCTGCAGGATCTTGCCATCGTCACATCCGAAAAGCATTACGGAAAAGCGAAAGTAGAGATAGCATACTAACGCTTTGTTCGCCGGATTCTACATCGTATAAGGCGCAAAACAAAAGGAACTCATCTGTAGATGGGTTCCTTTTTGCATCCCCTCCGTCGGTCGTGGAGGGGGAAAATCACCGCCGGAAACGAAAAAAGACACCCGGTTGGGTGTCTTTTCGTTTCTGGCTCGTAGCACCGAAAAAGATATCGTTTTAAAACAATTTATTTAAATCAATATCTGCCATAAAGATTGCTGCGTAAGACATTGTCAAGTGGAAAAGTGAGGTGTTCCATTTGGTATCTTTTCCCCAGCCTTCAAATGTGGTTGTTCCGTCTTCTCGCAAAATGCGTTTCCACGCGCCATCATCCAACAGGCATTGTTTTATAAGGTCGTATCGATTGTTTCGTACAAGTCCAACGAAAACAGGAAACGTACAGAAGAAAGAAAGTGAACTGATTTTATTTCCATTAAGCATAGATAAAAAATTCTGTTGGAATCTGTTATCGGAACAAAGAGCAAACCCATATACAAAACTGTTGCCCACCAAGCTGATATGCTCCGTGTTTTCACCGTCTCTGAACAAATTCTTTTGCTTATCATAAAAAGCGGTATAAAATGCAGAGATGAGCGGACTTTCATCTCGGTATTGTACTATATTAAGAATGGAAGCAATTTTATTTGCAGTGCGCACTGCAGCAATGTAGTATGCGTTAAGAGAAATGTGAGCTTCTTTACAAATCTGACCCTCGCGAATATCCACGTCGTAATCGTGCTGGAAATTTTTCGGCCATTCTACAACACACCATTTGTCCAGATTTCTTAAAAGACCGTCCTTTTCATAATTACATCGGTAGGCATCAAGCAACCGTGTTACCTTTGCGTAATTCTGCATTAAATATTCTTTATCACCTGTATAATTGTAATGCCACAATACAAGATACACCAAAATCAAAGGATATTCCGCGATCTCCTGCATGAAAGAGCAACACATACAGGTGACAAGCGTATCGGTAATAACCTCGGTAGAAAAAGCATCATCTATGAGCTTTCTTACCATAGAATCGTCGCCCGTCAGAATCATATTGGTCAAAGCGGTGTAGCATCCGTCACCAAGGTAGAAGCCCTTTTCACGTTCCATACAGTCTTGTATAACTTCCTGCACACCGTATTTTTGTGTGTGAACACACAAATTCCAGATTTTCTTCAAGTCTTCGTTTGCAGCATATTCAGATCTTAATTGAGTTCTAAGCTCAAAAGGATAGTGCCTTGCACAAAAATAAACGTCCAATATTTCTATGTTTACAGGCATAGCGAGTTCTGCATATCTGAACGACTTATAATCGAACCAATCAAGGCGGCTTCCACCGTTTGCCAAAACCCATTCTTCCTGGTAGGTGCAATTTGCACGAAGTTTATACCGCGGGGTGCCATCATCATTCAATTCCTGTGCGCAGCGAACGGTAACAATGTCACCCGTTTTACCTTTGGCTCGCACACATAAATAGCCCACATAATTGGAACCGAAATCGTACAAAATGCTATTTTCAAAAACGGTGGTGCTAACAGGTTGAATCTTTTCAAATTCCAACATACCGCTTCTTTGTGCGATAAGCGTGTGGTTTGCATATTGATTAATTTTTGCGCATTTCCAATCAGAATCATTAAAACCGATTTGCTCAAAACCAACCTCTGCTGCATTGGAATCGTATCTTTCCAGAAACTGCGTGTCATAGCCGCAGGTTCCCATTTCGGTATAGGCAGTATGAGGGCTTGTTTTAAAACTATCATCACTTGCAACAACCGCTTCTCCGTCTATCATCAAATCGAGAATCAATCCGTGGCGGTTATCTCCGCTTTGCCATACGCGGTTGATAAGCCCTTGATATAATGTGTGGACAGCAATTAGGTTTTCTCCTTTTTGCAGATACTTACTAACGTCAATTACATTATAATTATAATTGAAATGATAAGAAGGAGCAGGTCCTTGTGCTACAAACTGTCCGTTTATATAGAGTTTATAATAATCGTCAGCAGAGATATAAAGTGTTGCGTTTTTAGTTAAAGCATCACAGGTGAACTTTCTTCTAAACAGAATGTGCCGGTTTCTGAGCTCGTCACAAGGCAAATCAACCTTATCTAACTGCTTATGAAAAACATTTCTCGGTTTTAAGTTAGCAAATTCCGAATTTGTTATCCATTTACCTTTGAATGTATGTTCCATTGCCTCACCACTCCAATTAAATTTATTGAACTAATTATAGCATATGATTGTCACTTTTTGCAATATAACTGCAGAATTTAGTTCAAGTCCTCCTCAAAGGTCGTTTTGGGGAAAGGATATCTTTTGAATT
>JAZSCY010000202.1:0-5315 GCA_045530875.1 Eubacteriales bacterium | reverse complement strand
ACCCAGACTGCACAGATACCGTGCCGCCTCGCCCAAAACCTCCGTGGGACAGGACCGGAAGAAGGAATAACACTCAAAGGTGAAGTCGCCCCGATAGCCGATATCGGACAGCGCCCTCAGAACGGGCAGCCACTCGATCTTGCCCAAAAAAGGCGCGGTGTGATTGTCCCCGCGGAAATCGTTGTCGTGGACATGGAGCGCACCCAGCCGATCCGCACCCAAAGCACGGATGGAATCGGTGACCTCATGACCGAGCAGGCCGCAGTGTCCCAGATCCAGGCAGGCCACAAAGCAGTCGTCCGCCAAAGTATCCAGATAGTGGATCTGCTCCCGCACATCGGCGCAGACGGAATCCACAAAGATGCCGCGGCGGGCATCCCACTGTTCGGTATTTTCCAAAGCGATGCGGATTCCCGCCCGCTTGGCATGGGGAGCCAGCGCCCGGTAGAAATCCATGTTCATATCCTTCAGATAGGCCGCGTTGCCCCGGTAGGTCATGTAATTGATGGGGTGCACCACGATGTTCTTTGCCCCCAGATAAGCCGCCGCCTCAAGTGCGCGGACGAGCCAATCGAAGATATGCTCGTTATAATATTCGTTTTTCGGAGAATCGTCCCGGCGGGAGGAAAAGGGCGCGTGGGACTGATTGCACGTAATCCCCGCCTCGTCCGCCGCCGCTTTCAGGGAGGCAAGATATTCCTTGTAATTCTCCCCGAAAATGGGATTTCCGTCGATTACGTTCAAGGTGATATCGTAGGCGTCAAATCCCGCTGCCGCCAAAAGACGGATCGCCTCGGCCGCACCGATCCGGTCCGCAATGGGCATGGTCTGGGTGGAAACGATCATGTTCTCTCACCTCGGCGGGCCAGGATGTGATTCACCATGTGATGGGATACCTTTGCCATATGGCCGGCGGCATCCTCCAAGAGTTCCTTCGGCAGGCGTCCGTAGAAAGTATCCGCCTCCAGGGTGAAATCGCCCCGGTAGCCCACATCGGCCAGGGCATCCAGGATCTCGTCCCAGTCGATGGCCATGTGATAGGGCAGCTGATGAATATCCCGCTTGCCGTCGTTATCGTGAACATGGAGCGCACCCAGCCGGTCGGCGCCGAGGGCATGGATCATCTGGGCGGGACGGGGACCGTTGAGAGCGCAGTGTCCGATATCCAGGCAAGCCGTAAAGTCCTCGCCCAGCGTATCAATGTAGCGGCAGAAATCGTCGGGATCGCTGCAGGGGGCCACGATGATTTTGCCGTCGTCATCCACCTGGAGCATATTTTCCACGCCGATCTTCACGCCGGCTTTGTGGGCGTGGGGCTGCAGAGAGCGGAAGAACTCGAAATTCTTCTCGTCCATAAATTCCTTATGATCCCGATACCGCTTGTAGGTGATGGGATGGACCACGACCACCTTTGCGCCCAGATAACCGGCGGCCTCGATGGTGCGGATGATGCACTCCTGAATGCGAGTGTTATACCACTCGTTCTTGGGCACCTCGATTTTCCGGGAGGTGAAGGGGGCGTGGGCCTGGTTGCACACGATACCGCATTCCCGGCATACGTCCAGGATGGTATCCAGATATCCCTGCCAGCCCTCGTTGTAGAGAGGATTGTCCTCGTCGATATCGAACACAGTCAAGTCAAAGGCAGTGAATCCGGCGCGGGCCAGAATACGAAGCGCCTCATGAATACCGAAATTTTTCTTCAAAACGCCAATAGGGGTAGAAACAAGCATATATGTATTCCTCCAAATGATAATCAGAACGGCACGGTCTCGCCACGCTCGGCGGACTCAAAAGCACACTGGATCAGCCGCAGATCGATGCGCATCTGCTCATGGGTGACCAGCTGGGTAGCCTTTCCGTCGATGGCCTGGGCAATGTTGCGATAGTAATCGTGGACGTCGGACGCGGGACGGGGCAGACGGTATTCGTCCACCGTCACGCTGTCCCGGGGTGCCATGGTTTTGGTCAGGCCGGCCGCCGTTTCCACGGGAAGCACATCGCTTTCATGCCAATGCTTGCACTTGACCACCTGGGTTTCCTCCCGCCAGTCGGTGATGAGGGCGGTGCCTTTTGTGCCCTTCATATAGAAGCGCGGCAGGGGAATAAAGTTGTACGTACCCAGTTCCACATAGGCAAACGCGCCGCTTTTAAACGTGATCTCCAGCTGGAAACCGTCGTCCACCTCTTGGTTGGTGATATGATCCATCCGGCAGCGAACGGTATCCACATCCCAGCCCAGCACCATCAGCACCTGATCGATCAGGTGGATACCCCAGTCGTACAGCATACCGCCGCCGTACTCCTTCTTTCCCCGCCAGTCGGAGGGGATGCCCCGGGAGCCGTGAACGCGGGATTCCAGGCGGATCACGTCGCCGATCTCGCCGCTGTCGTGGAGCTGCTTCATGGCCAGATAATCCACATCGAACCGGCGGATCTGGTGGACGGTGAAGATTTTTCCGCACTCTTTTGCCACGGAGATCATCCGCTCCAGAGATTCCATAGACAAGGTGACCGGTTTTTCACAGATCACGTTCTTCCCCGCCCGCAAGGCGGCGATGGCAATCTCCTCATGGGTATCGTTGGGGGTGGCGATGGTGACCAGCTCGATCCGGGGATCGGCCAGCAATTCCTCCCGGGTGGCGTAGGCATGGATGCCGCGGCTTTCGGCCAGGGCGCGCCGCTCCTCTTTTATATCGTAAATGCCTGCAAGCTCGAACACGTCGCTCTTGAGCAGGTGCTGGGTATGCCAGCCGCCCATGCCGCCGTATCCGATGACCGCTGCGTATTTTTTCATAGAAAGTCACTCCTTTGATGCGCGGGATATCTTATCTATAATTATATAGATTTGTCCACCGATGTCAAGGGATTCGGAGGAGAAAGAAAACCCGCAGGAGCAATTCCTGCGGGTTTTGTCAGGCCTTACGGCCGATTGAATTACTTATACAGCTCGACGAACTTGGTCAGTCTCTCGTACTTGGCCTTGGCGTTGGCGTCGGCCTGTGCGAACAACTCTTCCGCACGCTCGGGGAAGGACTGCATCAGGCGGCTGTAACGGTTCTCGCTCTTGATGAAGTCCACATAGCTTGCGGTAGGTTCCTTGGAATCCAGGGAGAAGGGATTCTTGCCCTCTTCCTTCAGAGCGGGATTGTAGCGGAACATCTGCCAGTAGCCGGCCTCAACCGCACGCTTCATCTCCAGCTGGCAATTCTGCATGGTGCCCTTGATACCGTGCATCTCGCAGGGTGCGTAGCCGATGATGATGGACGGGCCGTTGTAAGCCTCTGCTTCCGTCAGTGCCTTGAGCAGCTGATTCATATCGGCGCCCATAGCCACCTGTGCCACGTATACGTAGCCGTAGGACATAGCGATCTCGGCCAGATTCTTCTTGCCGATGGCCTTACCGGCAGCGGCGAACTGTGCCACCTGACCGATATTGGAAGCCTTGGATGCCTGTCCGCCGGTGTTGGAGTACACCTCGGTATCGAATACCATGATGTTTACATCCTCGCCGGATGCGATAACGTGGTCCAGTCCGCCGAAGCCGATGTCGTATGCCCAGCCGTCACCACCAAAAATCCATACGGACTTCTTGGCCAGGTAGTTCTTCTCAGCGAGAATTTCCTTCGCCTTCTCGCATCCGTCAGCAGCCCAGCCCTCGAGCAGCTCAATGAGAGCCTCGGTTGCGGCCTGGTTTGCCTTGCCGTCGTTGACGGTGTTCAGGTAGTTATCCACGATTCCCTTGCACTTCTCGCAGGGAGTCTCCAGAGCCTTTACCTTCTCGATCAGGCGGTTACGGATGGTCTTCTGACCCAGGTACATACCCAGACCGTGCTCGGCGTTATCCTCGAACAGGGAGTTAGCCCATGCGGGACCGTGGCCGGTCTTGTTGTTTACGGTATAAGGAGTTGCCGGTGCGGAGCCGCCCCAGATGGAAGAACATCCGGTTGCGTTGGAGATATACATTCTCTCACCGAACAGCTGGGTGATCAGACGAGCGTAGGAAGTCTCAGCACAACCAGCGCAGGAGCCGGAGAACTCAAGCAGGGGCTGCTTGAACTGGGATCCCTTGACGGTGGTGTTGATCAGCTCTTCCTTCTCGGATACGTTGGCAACAGCGTAGTCCCAAGCGGCCTGCTGGTCTTCCTGGGTCTCGCGGAGTACCATCTTCAAAGCGTGCTTATCGGTGCCGTCCTTATCTGCCTTGGCGGATACGGGACAAGCCTTTACGCAGAGGGTACAACCCATACAATCCATGGGAGATACGGCCATGGTGAACTTGTAGTTGGTCTTGATAACGGGCTTTGCGGTGAACTTGGTGTTTGCGGGAGCAGCTGCAGCCTCCTCTTCGGTCATAGCGAAGGGACGGATGGTAGCGTGCGGGCACACGAATGCACAGTTGTTACACTGGATGCAGTTTTCGGGAATCCACTCGGGAACGTATACGGCCACACCGCGCTTCTCGGAAGCAGCAGAGCCCTGGGGGAAGGTACCGTCCACGTAATCCTCGAATGCGGATACGGGCAGGGAGTCACCGGCCATAGCGTTGGTGGGAGCCACCACGGTATTGACGAACTTCTCAAGGTCTGCACGCTTGGAGGTGAAGGCAGCCTTGGGTGCGTCGGGTGCAACGTCAGCCCATGCGGCGGGAACCTGGATTTCCACGAATGCGTCGGAGCCGGCGTCGATAGCGGCATAGTTCAGATCCACGATAGCCTGGCCCTTCTTGATGTAGGACTTGTAGGCAGCCTTCTTCATGTAGTCGATGGCCTCGTCCTTGGGCAGGATGCCGGCCAGGGAGAAGAACGCGGACTGCAGAACGGTATTCTTAACCTTGGCGTTACCGATCTTCTTCGTCGCGATGGTGGTAGCGTCGATGGTGTAGAACTTGATGTTGTTCTTGGCGATGTACGCCTTAACCTTTGCGGGCAAATTGGCTTCCAGGCCTTCCATATCCCATGCGCAGTCC
Organism: Eubacteriales bacterium; assembly: GCA_045530875.1. GTDB lineage: Bacteria > Bacillota > Clostridia > Oscillospirales > CAG-272 > SIG701. Next base: position 346 of record JAZSCY010000202.1, on the reverse strand, counting down.
AGCAGGAAGGTACCGCCGGGCTTTACGTCGGAGATCATGTCATACTTCTTCAAATAGGAAGAGTTGTGGCAGGCAACGAAGTTGGCCTTGTTGATGTAGTAGGGGCTCTTGATGGGGCTGTCGCCGAAGCGCAGGTGGGAAATGGTGATACCCGAGGTCTTCTTGGAGTCGTACTGGAAATAAGCCTGGATGTACTTGTCGGTGTGGTCACCGATGATCTTGATGGAGTTCTTGTTGGCGCCAACGGTACCGTCACCGCCCAGACCCCAGAACTTGCAGGCGATAGTGCCCTCGGCAGCGGTGTCGGGAGCGGGCTTCTCCTCCAGAGACAGACCGGTCACGTCAT
>JAZSCY010000393.1:0-3078 GCA_045530875.1 Eubacteriales bacterium | reverse complement strand
GACCGGATATCTTGGCCAGATATTTGGCTATGGCATCCTTTTTACAGGTGCACTGCCGCACATCGCTTCCGTAATAGCCGCAGGGGCAGGGATTCATGGCGCACACCAGCATGATGTGGCAGGGGAAGGTAAACCGTCCCGCGGCCCGGGTGATGGTCACCTGTCCGTCCTCCAGAGGCTGACGGAGGCTTTCCGTCACCGTGCGGGAGAATTCGGGCAGCTCATCCAAAAACAGAATACCGCCGGATGCCAGAGCGATCTCCCCCGGCTCGGGAATCTTTCCGCCGCCCACCAGGGACGCGGCGCTCATGGTATGATGGGGTGCACGGAAGGGGCGGGTAGTCACCAGGCCGCCATCCCCCAGCATCCCCGCCACGGAATGGATTTTCGTGGTTTCCACCGCTTCGGGGAAGGTCAGGGGCGGCAGGATGGAGGGCATCCGCTTGGCCAGCATGGATTTACCGGAGCCCGGGGCCCCGATCATAAGAATATTGTGGTTTCCGGCCGCGGCGATCTCCAGAGCGCGCTTGACACGCTTCTGCCCTTTTACGTCGCAGAAATCCAACGATTCGGGGATGGCGTTCAGATCCACCGCTTTCGGAATCACGGCGGTAAGCTTTTCCCTGCCCGTCAGATGATCAATCAGCGCGCCGATGCTGGGCACGCCGTACACCGTCATCCCCTCCACGGCGGCGGCCTCTGCCACGTTGCCCACGGGTACAAAAATCTCCCGCTTCCCTGCCTCGTAGGCGGACAGCGTCATGTTCAAAACGCCGCACACCTCACGGACATGGCCGGAGAGGGACAACTCGCCAATGAAGCAATAATTCTCCATGGAGATATCCCGGGGGATGATGCCACCGCACTGGAGGATGGCAGTCAGCATGGCCAGATCGAAGGCAGATCCCTCCTTGCGGCGGTTGGCCGGCGCCAAATTGACCACCAATTCCATATCGGGAAAGGGGATCCCACAGCTTTCGGCGGCAGCTTTCACTCGCTGGCGTGCCTCACGGACCGCCATATCCGGCAATCCCACAATATCCAGATTGGGGAGATTTCTCTGGCCGCTGCATTCCACGGTGACAAGATATCCTTCCAGGCCGCTGAGGGCGGCGGTATAGGTAACGGAAAGCATAATTCCTCCTGATGACGCATCGTATATATGAAAATTTTAACACAATATTCAACAAATGACAACAGGGAATCGGTATAATAAAGAAAAAACACCGTCCGGCAGGAGAACGATATGAAGAACAAGGTCACTTTTGAGGTACGCATTGACGAGGAACTGTATAAGAAATTGCTGGTGGCATCGGCGGAGGAAGGCCGGTCGCTGAACAATCAGATGCTGCATCTGATCCGCACCAACATCGCCTATTTTGAGCGGTGCCACGGGAAGATCGATCCGTCCAAGGCGGTCATTCCGGAGAAGGAAAATGGATAAAGGGCTGATCTAACAATTTTAAAACCCCGGCAGACTTTTGAAATCTGTCGGGGTTTTCTTTTATATGTTGAGAGAATGAGATTTGTCCCAATACTGCTATCTACACCTTACAGATAATGCAGTATCGGCTTTCTGCAGCCTTCATCGGATCATCGAGTTCTGATTCCCAATCGGTGGTTTCATGGGTAAATACAACACACCATTTCATCGATGCATCAAAAACATACAAGTCATCCGGAAGAATTGCATCTGCATCATACATATTCTGTTCTGCTAATCGGTAAGAGTCATACCACTCCTGCTCAATTCTTGCAGCCAAAGTGTGTGCATCCGCTTCGGCAATAACACCAACCATTCTTTTGTCCTGATAACATTTTCCCTCACCTTTTTCTGTCATAAAGAATACAGGGCCGCTGTGTTCTCGCAGAAATGCTAAAGCCGCCTCCATGGATACACGGGGAAAATCCGGACTCATTTTGTCCCACATGTAAGATTGCTCATACCTAGCGCTGTTGATTGGATAGCTGATTTTTCTATCAGCAATCCAATCTTTTTGCTTAACCTGGAATTCTTCCCAAGACATAACGAAACGTTTTATAAAGGCCTCACGGATATCCCTTGCGTTATCAATCACTTTAATCTTCATATTATACACCTTTTTCGTCAATTTATTATGTATCCTTCTGTCTATCACCGGCGTCGCCTTTGTATTACAAACGCACCGAGCAAAGTCTATACCCCTTATTCTTCTGTATATAATTCATCATAATACCACCGAATCGGATTGTCGCGGATATATTTTTGTCTCGCTTCATAATCCTCTCTGTCGCGAATGATATGTTCTATAAAGGATTTTTGCCAAATTGGTTCTCCGACCTTCTTGGAAACAGCTCCTTTGAATTGTTTAACCATTCTACCCAATGTAGGGGCGACCTGTGGTCGCCCGTTTTCATCCGCCGATATCACAACGATCATATGCAAATGATTCGGCATGATCACATAGGACTGCAACGATACTGAGCCGTATGTTTTATCCCACCGTTCCAACTCACCAGCAACAATCTTGCCAACGCTGGATAGTGGAAGGTTTTTCGGGCGAACACAGTTCGCCCCTACAGATTCCCATCTAAACATACGCAAATCAATTTCAGCATTCCAAAAATAATTCTCCCTGTTTTCTGTGCATATCGTGACAAAATATGCCCCGGCAGTGCTATAATCATAATTTTTTAGCCGAATACTTTTTCTTTTCGGCAATTCATTATCCATTGTCATCACCTTATTCATTATAACACAAAATCGGCAGGGGAACTACGTCTCTGCCGATTTGTATTGCCTGTTTCACTCCGCCAAGGCGTAGGAGATGGACACGATGATGCCGGCGTCATCCGTCATCATGGTGAGGGTGGTATTGCCCCGGGTGAACAGATAGCGGCCAAACGCCTCCTCCGCCTCTCCGCAGGCGGCGATGGCATCGGTAATATTTCCGCCGAGCGTGATTCCCTCCTCCGTTTTCACATCCGGAGAGTGCACCGTCACAGACACGATATATTCGCCCTGGGCGGAGGGGGAGGTAACGATCTCCAAGTCCTCATAGTAATACACCGTATCGCTGCCGTCGTGGAGGCAGCTGG
>JAZSCY010000262.1:0-3864 GCA_045530875.1 Eubacteriales bacterium | reverse complement strand
GTCAACTCGACAAAGAACACATTGAATTCAACGGGATCAAGAGTAGCCATATACGCTTTTACAGTAATACCGGTACCCTCAATCTTGGCAAGAATTTCCTTGTTTTTCATTCCCAGGTCTTTCGCCAACTGGTTGACCTTGAATATAGATGTTTGTGCCATCCTTTTTCGTACCCTGCCCGCGCTGGCGGGCCCTTTCTTGATCGAGTAATACGGGGTTTTCGCGGTGTTGTATCAGATCACGGGCAGCCGGCGAGTGCCCGGATCGCTTTGGCAAATTCCGGATCCGTGATGGCGCAGGCAGACAGTTCCGTCATGCCGCAGGCCCGGCCCAACTCCTCCTTCGTCAGGGGGATGGGCAACAATTCCACACGGGCCGTGGCACACTTATCGCAAAGCTGCTTTCTTGTGCGCTCCGAGGGATCCGAGGATAGAAGAACCAGATGGGCGCGGCCCGTTTTCAGCGTGTCTTTGATCGTATCGACACCGCATCCAAGCTGATTTGCGCGCCGGCACAAACCGATCATGGACGCCAGGCGGCTGCCGCTGGTTCCCTTTTCTTTTGTACTCATAATGCGTCCGCTCTTTCTTTTTCCGAGAGGCGGACTTCCTCTTCCAGTGCGTCCAGCACTTCCTCCGACACGCTCACTTCCAGAGCGCGGGCAAAGCGGTCTGCCTTCCTTGCCTTCTTAAAGCAGGCAAGGGATCGGCACACGTACACGCCCCGGCCGGACAATTTTCCGGTGAAATCCATCTGCGTGGATCCGTCGGGGGTGCGGACCACCCGGATCAGTTCTTTCTTGGGGAAGGATTCCCCGCAGCCGCAGCAGCGACGCTGCGGAATTTTTCTCGGCTGCATATATTCACCCCGGCCGAAGCCGATGCTTTCTTACTGAATTCTATGACGGGAGGGCCGATTACTTGCGGCTCTTGATGTCAATCTTATATCCGGTCAGGCGCACAGCCAGACGCACGTTCTGGCCTTCCTTACCGATAGCCAGAGACAGCTGGTCACTGTCCACCCAAACGGTGGCGCTGCGCTCTCCGTCGAAATCCACCTCGAGAACCGATGCGGGGGACAGAGCGGCGGCGATATATTCCTCCGGCTTTTCGGAGAAGAGGACTACATCGATCTTCTCGCCCCGGAGCTCCTCCACGATCTCGGCGATACGCATGCCGCGGTTACCGATGCAGGCACCCACTGCATCCACATCGGGATCACGGGAGATCACGGATATTTTTGTACGGGATCCTGCCTCGCGGGCCACGCCCTTCAGAAGCACCACGCCGTCCTGGATCTCCGGAACCACCAATTCCATCAGGCGGCGGATCATACCCTGGTGGGTACGGGACAGAGTGACAACGGGGCCGTGGGAATCCCGGTGCACCTCGGTAACGAACACTTTCAGGCGGTCGCCCACAGCGAAATTGTCGCCGGGGATCTGCTCGCTCTTCAGAAGAACGGCCTCGCTGGTGCCGGTATCCACCACCACATCGCCGGTGTTATCGTCCACCTTGGTGACGATGGCGGTGATGACTTCCTCATGCTTCTTCTCGTACTCGCGCACGATGTTGGAATGCTCCGCCTCACGGATGCCCTGGATGATCACCTGCTTGGCAGCCTGAGCGCTGAGACGGCCGAACGCCTTGGTCTTGAGTTCAAACTCTACCACATCGCCCACGTTGTAGCGGCGGGAGATGGCGCGTGCATCCGCAAGGGAGATCTGCTCCTTCTCGTCCTCTACCTCTTCCACAACGGTCTTCTGCTGATAGAGGCGGAAGGTTTTCTTCTCGCCGTCCAGAGCGATGCGCACGTTGACGGCGCCGGATTCCTTCTTATAGGCGCTGACGAGAGCGGCTTCGATCTTCTCCAGCATATAGGATCTCGGAATGCCCTTGGTCGATTCCAGAATATCCACCGCGGCAAAGATCTCCGCGCCCATATTTTCCGATTCTTTTTTGGTCACTGCTTTTTTCATGACATTTTGTCCTTATCCGTAAAATAATGTGCGTGCCGTTACCAGTTGAACACAGTGGAAACTTTTGCGGCCGCGGATTTTGCTATTGTGATAACTTCTTCGTTTTCCCGCATCAGGGAGAATTCTTTTTCCCCGGTTTCGTGGAGGATGCCGCGGAGTGTTTTTTCTCCGTTCATGGGCGCGTACAGACGCACCTCAATCTCCTCGCCGAGGCAGGCCTCAAAATGATCGGGCCGGGTGAGAGGACGCTCCACACCGGGGGAGGTGACCTCTACCTTATAGGAATTCTCGATGGGATCGGCCTCATCCAGGATGGGATCGATAGCACGGGAAACCCGCTCGCAATCGTCCAGCGTGATGCCCTCGTTGGAATCGATGACCACACGGAGGATCATGTCTGCCCCTTCCTTGACGTATTCCACATCCCACAAATAGCACTCCTGCGCGAGAACCGTCTCAAACAGAAGATCCCGCACACGGTCGGCAATATTCTTCGGGCGGGGCGGCCGTTTCTTCTCGGCACCCACGGAGGAGGTATTCTTTTCATCCATACTCATACGCGATCTCCTTGAGCGGTATTGCATCAGTACAAAAATAAAGAGCGGGAAACAACCCACTCTCCTTAATACTCTATACTTTCAGCATAGGTAGTATACCACACTTTGTTTCGCTTTGCAAGGGGTTATACGAAAATATTTCCCCAAAAAGTACCGAAAATCCCCTGATTTACGGGATAAATCCGCCGTGCCCTTGATTTTTTCGCCCCCTTGTGCTACCATTATAGCATTCAGATAAGGAAAGGACCGATCCTATGACCAACGAAGAAATGCGGGAGATCTGCATCGACCGAAAAGAAATCTACGACGGCATCGTGCTCCACGTAACAAAAGACACCGTCCGTCTGCCCAATGGTGGCACTTCCATCCGGGAGGTAGCGTGGCACCGGGGCGCGGTATGCGTGGTGCCCGTGACCGAGGACGGGGAGATCGTTTTTGTGGAGCAGTTCCGCTACGCCATGGGCCGGGTCCTCTTGGAGATCCCTGCCGGCAAGCTGGAGGCGGGCGAGACGGATCGGCTGGCGGCGGCGCGGCGGGAATTATCCGAGGAGACGGGTTTTACGGCGGACCATATGATCGATCTGGGGAAATATTTCGGATGCCCTGCCCTGATCTCCGAGGACATCAATATGTATCTGGCCACAGGATTGCACCCGGGCGAATGCCATCCCGACGAGGATGAGTTTCTGCGCATCCGAAAAATCCCGATAGCGGAGGCGGTGGCCATGGTGGTCCGGGGAGAAATTCCCGACGGGAAAACGCAGTTGGGCATTCTGCGGGCAAAACTGTGGATGGAGACACGGTAATGAACAAAAACGTGATCTTATTCGATCTGGACGGGACCATCACCGATCCCGGGCTGGGCATCACCAACTCCATTCTGTATGCGCTCGCCCGCATGGGCATCGACGCGCCGCCCAGGGAGGAGCTGTACTCCTTCATCGGGCCGCCGCTGCTGGATGCTTTGGCGGATCGGTTTCATCTGACCCCGGAGGAGGCCCGGCACGCCATGGGGCTGTACCGGGAATATTTTGCGGAAACGGGCATTTTTGAAAACGAAGTGTACGAGGGCATCCCAAAAATGCTCACACATCTGAAAAACGCGGGGAAATCCCTGATGCTGGCCACCTCCAAGCCGGAGATATTTGCCAAGCGCATTCTGGAGCATTTTTCCCTTGCGTCCTATTTTGATTTCATCGGCGGCAGCGATATGGAACAAATCCGGGGCACGAAAGCCGCCGTGATCGAGTATGTTCTGCAAAGCACGCACACCGATCCCGCCGCCTGCGTCATGGTAAGTCGGGGGCCAAGCGGTCTTAGGAAGACAAT
>JAZSCY010000382.1:0-3803 GCA_045530875.1 Eubacteriales bacterium | reverse complement strand
AGAAGGGCCGCCAGCAATATGGGTAAAGCATCCCGCCATCCCTCCGCCAGAACGGACAAAATCCCGTGTATCCATTCCGGCATTACGGTAGATCTCCCGTGAAAAAGCGTCGGAGTGCCTCCCTCAGATAGGCTTGAAATGTCCAGCGGGGCGTGTCGACAAAATCCCGGTAGCCGGCCTCGCTTTTTTCCTCAAATGCCCCGGCGGAAACGGCGTTTTCCGGAAAATATTCATCCATGCCCAAAGCATCGCTCAGAAATACATGATCCCGCCGAAACGCTTCCACCGCCTGCTGTGCGGTGTCCCGGGAGAAGGTGGATCGGGCATCGGGCGGGGTGTGGAGGGATGCGGCAAAAAACGCGGTGCATAAAACGATTCCCGCAATCAAAATGGCCCGCCGTCCGCCGTCACCGTTTCGAGGGGCGGGCGGCATATCTGTCTGTTTGATTCTGCCCCAGCGCATAAAAGACCTCCTCCGTTTTCTATCCGTACTATTATATGGAAGGGAGGAGATCCTATGACAAAACCCGGAGCTGTCCGCTCCGGGTTTTTGCTTATCGGATTTCGTATTCGCCGTCGCTGAGCACGTGCAGTGTGGAGGAGTAGAACTTGGTCAGCGCGGCGATCATGTACTCCGTATCCTTGGCACCGGCCGTTTCGTAGGAGGAGTGCATTGCCAGCTGAGCCAGACCGATGTCCACGGTGTTCAGGGATACCTGGGTGTTGGCGATGTTGCCCAGAGTGGATCCGCCGGCCATATCGGAGCGGTTGGCAAAATACTGCACAGGCACCTGGGCCGCCTCACAGATGGAGGCAAAGATGGCCTGGGAAATCGCATCGGTGGTGTAGCGCTGGTTGGCGTTGTGCTTGATCACGATGCCGCCGTTCATCTTCGGGCGGTGGTACACATCAGCCAGTTCTGGATGATTGGGATGTACGGCGTGCGCGTTGTCCGCCGATACAAGGAAGCTGCGGGAAACAGCCCGCTGATACTCCATGCCCAAAGCGGCGCAGATCCGTGTCAGCACATCGTACAGGAAGGTGGATGCGGCACCCTGCTTGGTCTGGCTGCCCACCTCTTCGTTGTCCATCACCGCCAGAACGGGGATGGCATCCGTCGCCTGGGCGGCCAAAAAGGCTTCCATGGAGGCAAACGCGCACTGCAGATCATCCAGGCGGGGGGCGGAGATGAATTCGTTTTCAGCGCCCCATACAGCAGCGGCCGCGCGGTTGTACAGATACAGATCGGAGGCAACGATGTCGTCGGCATTCACGCCGGCCGCCTCTGCCACGATCTTCTTAAAGGATCCTTTTACGGCGGTGGATCCCATCAGGGGATACATATCCACATTGGCGTTGTAGCTCATGTTATCGTTGGCACCCCGCATCATGTGGATGGCCACGTTGGGGATCATCAGAAGATCCCGATCCACGCACACCGTACGGGATACAAGTTTTCCGTCCTGCTTCACAACGATCCGGCCCGCTACACTCAGGGGACGGTCCAGCCAGGTGGAGCAGAGCATGCCACCGTATTTTTCCGTGTTCAGACGAACATAGGCACCGGCACATTCCGCCTCCGGATGTTCCTTGATCTTGAAAGTGGGACTGTCGCTGTGGGAGGCACACATCATAAATCCAACCGGATCGGAGGCGGGCACCGCAAAAGCGATGACGGAGGACTGGTTTCTCGTCACATAATATTTTCCGCCCGGGATCAGGGACCAGGATGCGCTCTCCGGCAGGGGAATGTATCCTTCTGCCTCCAGACGGCGGGAAATGGTCTCTACCGCGTGAAAACTGCTGGGGGAAGCGGCAAGAAAATCGATAAGTTTTGTATTGACAGCCATGAGAATCTCCCATATATTATCATAATATTCTTTTATGATTGTACCGCGTATGGGGGATTTTGTCAAGGGAAAGATCGCTTATGCCAGATCGGCCAGCATCCCCACGGCATCCTCACAGAAGCAGTGCCCGTGTTCCAGTATGTAGGGTATCTCCCGAGGGCGGCATCGGGTTCCTCCGTACTCCGACAGATCCGGGCATTCCCCGGTGAAAAGCAGATAATACACCCGATTGTCCCGGGCGGCAAATGCCCGGGTTGTGCCGCTTACCGATCCCCGCAGACGCCGGCACGCCATGAGAAGATGGGACAAACAATCAAAGGAGTAGGCACTCTCCCGGCAAAGGGGATTGTTTTTCGCGGGCGGCGCACTTTTTTTGGGCGAGGACTTTTCTTTGGAGGTGACGGCACCGCCGATTTTGGTGACGAACATCTCACATCCGCCCCCCTTGTCGGGATACAACTGCACAAATACTTTTTCCCCGCCGGGATCGAATCCGGTCTGCTCCCGCGCCTCATCCAATATGTTCCAAAAAGCGCGTCGGGTGGCGGCGGTGTCGCTGTCCATAGTGTCGCAATCCAGATGGTACTGGCGCATATCGTCCGCCGTGAGCATCACCTTCAGCTTGCTTTCGCTGATCAGTATCAGTTCCATGATTCTATATACCGCCGAAGCGGTATCTCCTTTCCGCTGTTTTCCTGGAATGATGGAGTTACTATTATTATAATCGGCACAGCGTCCGTTGTGTACCCCAAAACTTTTGGTAAATCAGCGAATAAACGACAGCGATCCCGCCGATTGCGCAAAAAACGGACTGCGTTCCCCCCAAAACGGCGAAAAATTCCGTTTTTGGCGATTATTCAAAAACACTTTTCTTTTCTTGCTGTTTGATGTATAATATTCCCGTTATGTTCCGCTTACAGGAGGTTCTGCAGAATGACAAAAATCAAACAGTGGGGATCCGCACTTCTTCTCGTGATCACCGCCATCATCTGGGGCGTGGCTTTTGTGGCTCAGAGCGTGGGCGGCGACAGCGTGGGCGCGTTCACTTTTTTGGCCAGCCGATCGTTTATCGCGGGTGTGGCGCTTTTGCCCGTAATCGCCTGGCGCTCCAGAAAGAAAGCGGCCGCCCGGGCTCCAACAGCATCGCCCCGCACTTTGTGGATAGGTGGAATTCTGTGCGGCACAGCGCTGATGATCGCCAGCGCATTCCAGCAGATCGGCATCGGGGATCCCAACACCACCGTAGGAAAAGCGGGATTTATCACCGCCTTGTATATCGTGATTGTTCCCCTGGTGGGCGTATTCATGAAGAAAAAAGTTCCCCTCAGCGTGTGGATCGGCGTGGTGCTGGCCACCGTCGGTATGTATCTGCTTTGCATCAAAGAAGGATTCGCCATTTCCTACGGCGATTTTCTGATTTTGATCTGCGCGGTTGTTTTTTCCGGACAGATTCTTCTCGTGGATCATTTCTCTCCCAAAGTGGACGGCGTAAAACTGGCCTGTATACAGTTTTTCACCTGCGGTACGCTTTCTGCTATTATGATGCTGTTCTTTGAAACACCTACCTGGGCATCCGTTATGGAGGCGTGGATGCCGATTCTGTACGCCGGTTTGTTTTCCAGCGCCATCGGATACACACTGCAGATCGTGGCGCAGAAGAATGTGCCGCCCACCATCGCCTCGCTTCTGATGAGTCTGGAATCCGTGTTTTCGGCATTGGCGGGATGGATCCTTTTGCAGCAGGCCATGTCGGGCAGGGAACTGCTTGGATGTGTGCTTGTGTTTGCGGCAGTGCTGCTGGCCCAAATACCACTTTCCGCTCTCGGAAAAAGAGCAGAAAAATAATTTCAAAAAAATGAAATAACCCCCTTGACAATCCCGGGTGCCCGTGCTATAATATACAAGCGTTCTGAGGAACGCCCCGAAATATGCGGGCATGGCGGAATTGGCAGA
>JAZSCY010000408.1:0-3256 GCA_045530875.1 Eubacteriales bacterium | reverse complement strand
AAGTTTCCCCTCAGATTCCCCCCGAAAGAAAATCGATTACATATTTGTCAGCAAAGACGTAAACGTGTCCTGCGCTGACATTCCCGAGATCGTTTCATCAGACCACAGACCGCATGTGGTGACCATTGAGTGGGAGTGATGTACGGTTAAAACCGCAAGACAACCATCCCACTCGCGAGAAAACCTTGACAAATGGAACCAACCATTTGTCATCGGCTGCGCCGACCGGTTTTCTCCAAGGTGTAGCCGAATTTATTGAGTGGGAGTGATGTACGGTTAAAACTGCAAGCCAACCATCCCACCTGCTATCCCCCGGAACATCCGGGGGATTTTTTAAGAATATTTCCAAATATTCCTTGTATTCTTCGCGAAAGCGATGTATAATAGGGTATATATATATCGCAAATGCGAAATATAGCGAGGCAGTATGAAGCAGAAATACATACCCATCTCCGAAGCGGCGGAGAAATGGAATCTTTCCCCCCGGCAGGTGCAGAATCTGTGCCGCGCCGGATCCGTGCCGAATGCGGTGCGCTTCGGACGTTCCTGGATGATTCCCGAAAATGCCGCCAAGCCGGTGGATGGCAGAACCAGACAGGCCCGGCACGCGAAGGTGCAGAATGCCACCAATCTGCCCATGCCCCGGAAATCTCCTTTTCTGAGCATGACCGATCTGTATACCGAGGTGGGTGCGGCCCAGAAATGCATCGATGCCCTGGCGGATCAGCCGGAGGCACAGGCGCTTCTGGCCGCGGAGATCGCCTACAGCCGAGGGGAGATCGATCTGCTTGTGTCCCACGCCCAGTATTTTCTGGGCAAGCGATCCGGATTTTATGCGGTCAACGCAGGCGGCATGCTTCTGGCGCTGGCGGCCATGTGGCGGGGCGATATTCATCTGTGGCGGCAGGCCAAGCTGCATATATGCGACGCGCCCTTCCGGAACCGGGAAGATCAGGATATCCTTTCTCTCACGTTGGCCTGCGTGGACAGCTCGGTGCGGGACTTTTCCAATTATCCCGAGTGGTTTATCCGGGGACAGTTTGCTCATCTTCCCCCGGATGCTCATCCGGCGGCGTGGGTGTTTTATATCAAATTCCTGCTGTTTTATGCCCAGGATCGGGCGGTGAATCAGGTGAAAATGCCGGATATCACGGGCCTCGGCATGATCAAATTCGTTCCCTACATCGCGGAACCCATGATCGCCCAGCTGGCGGTGGAAAAGAAGATCATCCCGGAGATTTATCTTCGCCTGCTGGTGGCTACCGCGTATCACCAGAGCGGCAACGACGCCATGGCTATCTCGCACGTGGATGCGGCGATTGCCCTGGCCCTGCCGGACGGGTTGTTGGGGATTTTGGCGGAGCATCGCCGGAATCTGGACTATCTGCTGGATGACCGGCTGTCCCAGGCAGATCCGGAGGCTTTCAAGCGGTATAAGGATCTGCATCGCGGCTTGTTTGAGGGATGGACAAAGCTGCACAATTCGCTTCTGTCCAAGAACGTATCCCGGGCGCTGACCATCCGGGAGAGGGAGATTGCCCGCCTGGCCGCCTTTGGTTTGAGCAATTCCGATATCAGCCGTCAGCTGCACATTTCCCCGGATTCGGTGAAAAAAGCCATATACGACGCCATGAATAAGACCGGCGTGGACAAGCGGGAAAAGTTGGGTGCTTTCGTATGAAACACTCAACTTTTTTTTGCCCAAAAGTTACCCATTGACACAAAAAAATCCTGTATGATGGTATCATCAAAAAACGCGTGCGATTTGTATGGGAGGATTGGCCATGGAAGACATCCGTGAGGGTGATCTGCACAAGACCGTCGTCATTGAAGACACCGTGTTTGAGATACGGTACGGATACACCAGTGAGGAAGAAAGAAACCGCTGGGAGCCCGTCCCGATCTACCCGGACTTTGTGAAAACACCAAAGCATACCGGAGACGGAGCCCCCTTTGTGACGGCCTATCAGGATGCATGCCGACACTACCGCCCCACCCCCAACGCAACCGGGGAAAACTGGTGCGGTGACTGCAAGCATTTTGATGCATGTGAGGAATACATCGGTGTCTGCCGGTGCGAAAAGAAGAGGCAGGTAATCGCTGCTCTGGCGCGCACGATAGACATGCAGAGTCCGCTGAGTACCGCTAAGACGGCGGAAAGCTGACTTTGGGAGAGAAAATCAATCTAATGTACATCGGGACACATCCCGTAAAGGAGTATCATAATGAAGAAACGTATTTTTGCCGCATTTATGGCTGTGTTGATGCTGGTATCGGTATTGCCGATGAACATCATCGCTGCAGATTCCGGCGTGACTTCCCAGGCAAACGTGCTGCCTTCCGTGATGGAAAACACCAATCAGGCAGACGGCGTTACCCTCCGGAAGAGCGTATGGCCCCATGAGGAAAACGGCGTGCCGGACGGCACGGTAGATGTTATCCTGGAGGCTTATACCACCGGCGTGGTCACCCAGAGCATGAAAGCGGTTCCTACCGATATCGTTCTGGTTCTTGACGTGTCCGGCTCTATGAACAGCGCCGCGTCCTCTACCACAACCACCGTTACCACGTATAATGCTGCCAACGGTACCAGTTGGCAAACCGGCAGCTGGTATAACAGACAGACGTATTACGGATTCCAGTCCACGCAGACGACCTATTATGTGAATACGGGCACGGCAGAGGCTCCTCACTATGTCAGTGTGCGCCGGGTCAATCCGGACAGCAATAACTGTTACTATTATTCCTATGCGGACGGAAACGACAATACGGTTTATGTGTATCCGAAGCTTCGCAACAATCTGAATCCCAACAGAGAATATACATACGATGTGGTGCAGTTCTATACCCAGAATGTAACCACCTCGGAAACCGTAACCGCTACCAGCCTGGATGTGCTGAAAGAAGCGGTGGATGCCTTCATCGAGAGCACCCATCAGAAGAACGCACAGATCGCCGCTGAGAATCCCACTTTGAGCGGTGCGCAGCTGGAAGCATACCAGCACCGTATCTCCATCGTGAAATTTGCGGGCGATCAGTATGCCGGCGGAACCCCCTCCGTGACGGAAGGCAATGATTTTTACAACGATAGAAACGGATACGAACACAACTACTCCCAGGTTGTAAAGAATCTGACCGTTGTGAACGGCCCCGGCCACACCGAACTGATCCAGGCGATGGACAGTTTGCGTGCTGTCGGTGCCACCGCTATCGACAGCGGTATGAAGTCGGATCGTAGCCATGTCGTTCTGTGAGC
>JAZSCY010000279.1:0-2585 GCA_045530875.1 Eubacteriales bacterium | reverse complement strand
GAAGCCGAGAACACCGACATCTACGGCGGCAAGCTGAATCATGAGGGCTATAAATCCGTAGCCAAGCAGCTGGCCGACAAGTTTGGATTTGAGAAGGTGGCGATCACGCTTCGTACTTCCATCTCCGCCAGCGACAACGATTGGGCAGGCATGCTGTATGACGGCGAGAACTACTGCTTCTCCAAATCCTATCATCTGCACATCGTGGATCGCGTAGGTGGCGGCGACTCCTTCGGCGGCGGTCTGATCTACGCCCTGCTTTCCGGCAAGGATACCCAGGCAGCCATCGAATTTGCGGTAGCAGCATCCGCCCTCAAGCATTCCATCGAGGGTGACTACAACCGCGTCAGCGTAGCGGAAGTTGAAAAACTGGCCGGCGGCGACGGATCCGGTCGAGTACAGAGATAAACAATACAAACAGGGGCCACCGAGTGTGACCCCTGTTTTTTGATGCAATGAATAATGGCGACACCGAAGCCTTCCGTCGTGTGATAACGTTCGGATTCTTGCTGTCGTCCCCGATTCTTGGGGGCGACACTATCGGAGGACTTGCCCCACCTGCGGCGGTCGAGTTGCTGCGAGGTGCAAAATGCAACTCGCAACTCGCGTGGCCGGCTCTGACTGCCACTGGCAGTCATTCACTACCGGCCCTTCAAGTCCCGCTTCCTCTAAATCAAAAAAAATACAGGCACCGCCTGATGGCGATGCCTATTTTTTGGTGCCGGTGGCGGGACTTGAACCCGCACGGTATTGCTACCAATGGATTTTGAGTCCACCTCGTCTGCCGATTCCAACACACCGGCGTCCCGGAATCACGTTTTTCCGCGAACCTTGTACATTATAGCACACCCGCGCAAAAATAGCAATACCGATTTTCAATTTTCTCAAAAAAAATGGGGCGCAACAAGTGCGCCCCATTGGCATGCGTATTATTTTACGATGATATCGAAACGGTACAGCATCTGTGCCAGAGCACCGCGGGTAACTGCATCGTTGGGAGTCATCTTCGTAGAGGTGGTGATGATGACGTGGGTCTTGATTGCCCAACCGAACGCCTTGCTGTATTCGCTCTTCAGTTCCTTTGCGTCCTTATAACGCTTAAAGGAAGCGGTTGCGGATACATCTTCGTCCATGTACTTAGCCAGGTTGTAGAACGCCTGGGTGATCTCCTGACGGGTGATCACCTGCTTGCCGTCCTTGAAGGTCAGGATGCCGGTCTTATCAAACTCCTCGGAGGTGAGCTGCATATACTTCTGGAAGAGTGCCTTTACGTCGTCGTAGGTCATCTCGTCCTTGGTACCGAACTTGCCGTTATCCTTACCGGTCAGGTACTGATTGCCCAGAACAAACTCTACGCCGTTGTAGTAAGATGCGTCGCCGTTCAGATCGGTGTACACTTCATACCACTCGATCTCGCCCTTCAGAGCCTTTGCGATCTGCTTCTTCAATTCGGCCTGCTTCTTTGCCTCAGCCTCTGCCTTTTCCAGAGCCTCGATCTCTTCGGGAGTCAGCTTGGTGTCTTCCTCATCTTCCTCTTTGTCGGGAGTTTCGGGAGTCACTTCGATGGTATCCTTGGGGATCATGTAGGGGATAGCAGTCCACTCGCCGTTCTTGAGAACCAGCTTGTTGCGCAGAACGTAGTTGCTCAGATCCACGATACCGTCGGAATCCTTGGGAATAGCAACCAGAACCTGGCGCCATGCACCGTTGGTGAAAACTACCTTGTATACAACCTTGTACACATCAGAATCCAGGCCAAGCCATTCAGCCATGTTGGTTACGCCATAGTTGGGAGCAACCACCGTGCCGAAGCTGGGATCAAATCCGGGATAGAAGGGGTAATTGGGCAGCACAGGCAGGCTGGGAAGGCTGGGATAGAAAGGATAGCTGGGGTAGCTGGGATAGGTGGGGTAAGTGGGGGTGCTGGGCTTATCTGCCTTAGCGATGATCTGAATCGTGAAGGTATCAGACAGTTCCGTATCGGGAATGTATGCGGTAACGGTAGTCGTACCTACGCCAACACCGGTGAGAACGCCGTCCTTCAGGGTAACAACGGACGTATCGTCTACCTTGTACTGGATCATGGACTGTACTGCGGAGATAGCATAGTAGCCGTCCTTCATAACGCGGGCGTATACAGCGGCGGTATCTCCTACAGCCATCAGGTGCTTGGAAACATACAGATCCACAGAGTAAACGGTGGGATCAAAGTCGATACCGTGTACGGTAACCTTTACCAGCATCCAGGTGAATGCGCCCTTGGACAGAGCGATCATGCCCTCGCCGGCAGCCTTGGCATAAATGCAGCCGTACTGGTCAACGGTCACGATATCGGGAGTCATGCTGGTATAGGTGTATGCGGTGCTCATGCCCAGGTATTTGCGCTCAAACTGGTTCATTTCCAGATCGATCTGCTGAATACCGGAGGGAATGCTTACATTGCCGTTACCGGGATAGATAGGCAGGAAGGGGAAATCGGGAAGAACGGGCAGGCTGGGAGTGTAGGAGGGATACAAAGTGCCCCAATACAGCTTATACAGATCCTGCAGATCATCGCCGGACACTACGCCGAAGCCGGGAACATA
>JAZSCY010000011.1:0-1967 GCA_045530875.1 Eubacteriales bacterium | reverse complement strand
CAATTCCAGCAGCAGCAGGGACTGACGGCTACCGGCATTGTGGATACGGTCACATGGAACCGCCTGTATAATCTCTATCGCTCCCAGTACAACTCCTTGCCGGAGAATTATTTTTCCAGCGTGACCGCACCGTATCCGGGGACGCCTCTGAGCCTGGGCAGTCGAGGCGTGGAAGTGACGCGCATTCAGGAATATCTGAATTACATAGCCAACACCTACACATCGATTCCTAAAGTGGATGTGGATGGAGTGTTCGGGGCGAGAACAGCGGATGCGGTGCGGGCCTACCAGACTTTGTTCGGTATCGCACCGTCGGGTATCGTAGGCGCGGCTACCTGGGAATCGATCACGGAAACGTACCAGGATCTGTTTCAGGGAAATCAGGCATCCGGTACGCAGTTTGGGGGTGAATTGGCATGACACAGGGATATTACGACAATGGCAACCGGGAACAGCGGATCCGGATTCTGCAAAGGATGCTGCGGGCGGTCACGGATGCTTCCTTGGAAGAAAACGGACAGTACGACGGCGCCACCCGATCGGCGGTGCAGCAATTCCAGCGGAGTCGGGGCTATCCTGCCACCGGCGTGACGGATCGGCGTACCTGGGAGGAACTCAGCCGTCTGTATGCGGAAAATGAGGCATACCCGGAAGGCATCTGTCCTTTCCCCGAACGGGATAGACAGATCGTTTTCGGGGAGCGGAGCGATCTGGTGATGATCGTACAAATGATGCTCAACGAGCTTCGCTATCGGTACGATTCCTACGGGCATATTCCTCTGTCCGGCATTTTTGACGGGGAGACAAGGGAGGCCGCCCGCCTTTTCCAGCAGATGAATCGCCTGAGGGACGACGGGATCATCGATGTACATACCTGGAACCGGATGGCGGAGCAGTACAACGATGTGCTTCGCCGTCGGGAACCGTGATAGATCCGTGGGAAAATGCATAAACGGCCGACAGTGGGTGAGAATATATCTGATACAGCATTTTCCATCGGAGGAATGAGATGAACCGTTTTACGCAAAAAGCACAAAACGCTCTGAAATACGCCTTGAATTGCGCCCGGGAGATGGGCCATACCTATGTGGGAAGCGAGCATCTTCTTCTGGGACTTCTGTCGGAGACGGACAGCATAGCCTCCCGGGTTCTGGAAAGCCGGGGGATCCGCTATGACCGCATCCGGCGCCGGATCGAGGAGAGGGCAGGTACCGGGGAGGCAAGTCAGGTCACCTCCTCGGATATGACGCCGCGGCTGAAGAAGGTGATTGAGAATTCTGCCCATGAATCGGGGCGGGAGGGGCACGGCTTTATCGGCACGGAGCATCTTCTTCTTTCGCTGATGACGGAGAGCGAGTGTGAGGCGGTGCGGCTGATCACGGAGCAGGGAGTATCCCATACAGAGATCCGACTGGATATCGCCACCTATTTCGGGGCAGGGGATAATACGCTTTCGCGATCGGTAAAAGGAGGAGCATCCCGGGACGGAGGAAAGGATTCCCTGAAAGACTGCCCCCATCTGAATACCTATTCCCGCAATCTTTGTGCGGCGGTCCGTGCCGGGCGGGTGGATCCCGTGATCGGCCGGGAGCGGGAAACCGACCGGGTGATCCGTATTCTGTCCCGCCGCCAGAAAAACAATCCTTGCCTGATCGGCGAGCCGGGCGTGGGAAAGACCGCCGTGGTGGAAGGGATCGCCCGGCGGATCGTGGACGGTACAGTCCCCGATACACTGCGGGGAAAAATGCTTCTTACATTGGATATTTCCTCCATGATCGCCGGCGCAAAGTACCGGGGCGAATTCGAGGAGCGGATGAAGGGTGTGATCGCGGAGGCGGCAAAAAACAGCCGGGTGATTCTGTTCATCGACGAAATCCATACCATCATCGGCGCTGGCGGTGCGGAGGGGGCCATGGATGCGGCCAACATTCTGAAACCGGCTCTGGCACGGGGAGAAATGCAGATCA
>JAZSCY010000110.1:0-3049 GCA_045530875.1 Eubacteriales bacterium | reverse complement strand
GGAACAGACTTTAAGTCTGCGGTTTATCCCAATTGTATTCAATTGGGATAAACTGGAATATGGCCCGTTGGTCAAGCGGTTAAGACACGGCCCTTTCACGGCTGTAACACGGGTTCGAGACTCGTACGGGTCACCAGAAATGAAGCCTTCTTGAGTAAAGAAGGCTTCTGATATCTGGGCCTTTAGCTCAGTTGGTTAGAGCATCCGGCTCATAACCGGACGGTCCTGGGTTCGAGTCCCCGAAGGCCCACCAAAAATCGACAAGGTTCATTTTTTGAATCTTGTCGATTTTACTTATTATCTATTCTCTTTTATCTCTTCTCTTAGGCACGTTCACGTGCCGCTTCTGGGCCATCGGGGACTCGAACCCAGGACCGACCGGTTATGAGCCGGGAGCTCTAACCAACTGAGCTAATGGCCCGTACCGGATTATTATAGCACGGTATGGGCGGATTGTCAAGTGCAATTCCTGATCGGACAGGCTGCGAGGTTGAAATATTCATATTTGTTGTGTATACTGATAGTATCAGAGAATATGATGAGGAACGAACGCATGAAGCATAATGGAAAGGGAAGAGTCATTGTCTTTGCGCTGTTTTGTCTGTATGGCGGATGTATGCTTTGGCTGCTCCTTGGACGGCAAAGCCACTGGTCGGGTGAGGGGTATCTGGCATCTCTTTGCCATAATATCAATCTGATTCCGTTTCATACCAACCTCTCTTTTTTGAAATCTCTGTTTTCCCAAACGTCCGGCGGATTGTTTACTCACGCATTTATCAATTTGATGGGAAATGTGATCCTGTTCATTCCGCTTGGAGTGTTTCTGCCTGTGCTGTGGAAACGGTTGCGGCGGTGGTGGCCTTTCTTCGGAATGGTGACACTTCTGCTGGTATTGGTGGAATTGGCACAGCTGTTTTTGCTGCGTGGAATATGCGACGTGGATGATTATCTGCTGAACGTGTTTGGTGCATCCGCAGGCTTCTTGCTGACTCGCATATTTATACAGCGCCGACAGGCAAAGTGACTGTATTTTGGGCGATTCGAATGTTGCATTGACCACTTCGGTGTGGTATAATATATATGTAAGATATATGGGAGGTGAATGAATGCATCTGTTGAAAGAAAAATTGGCAGAATCCGTTTCGTCGGTTTTGCCGATAACAGCTATTGTTTTACTTCTCAGTATTACTATTGCTCCCGTCAGCAGCGGAGTACTGGTCCTGTTCTTGTTTGGTTCTTTGTTGTTGATTTTCGGCATGAGTGTATTTACCATGGGCGCCGGTATGTCCATGCAGCCTATGGGCGAGGGCATCGGTGTGGAGATCAGCAAATCCAAAAATAAATGGTTGCCGCTTCTTCTTTGCCTGGCTTTGGGTATCATCATTACGATTGCCGAGCCGGATTTGACCGTTCTGGCGGAGCAGATCCCCTCCATTCCCAATATGGTTCTGATCCTGGCGGTAGCAGTCGGCGTGGGCGTGTTCCTTCTTCTTTCTTTTTTGCGCACCTCGCTTGGCATTCCTCTGTCCAAGATGCTGCTTGTGTTTTATCTTCTGGCGTTTGTCTTGGCAGCATTCGCGCCGAAAGATTTCATTCCCGCCGCATTTGATTCCGGCGGTGTGACAACCGGCCCGATTACGGTTCCGTTTATCATGGCCCTAGGTATCGGTATGGTTTCCATCCGTAACGATAAAAAATCCTCGGATGACAGTTTTGGTCTGGTTGCCTTGTGCAGCATCGGCCCGATCCTCTCCGTCTTGATTTTGAGTATCTGTTACGAACCCAGCGCTACCACAACGGAGACGGTTATCCGCGATATCGTGGATACAAAGGACGCGATCCGTGAGTTCATAAACGCATTCCCGAGGTATGCCGAGGAAGTGTTGATTGCAATTCTTCCGATTATCGGTGTGTTTGTTCTTTTTCAGGTGATCACACGCCGCTATCAATTCCATCAGCTTCTCCGCGTTGGAAGCGGTTTTCTGTATACATACGTCGGACTGGTGCTGTTTTTGACCGGTGCCAACGTCGGCTTTATGCCTGCCGGTAAACTGATCGGTGAGGAAATTGCCGGCAGTTCTTACAAAGCGGTGCTCATTCCCGTGGGTATGCTGGTAGGTTATTTCATCGTGGCTGCCGAGCCGGCTGTGCAGGTGCTGAAAAAGCAGGTGGAGGAAATCTCCTCCGGACGGATCACGCAGAGGGCGATCGGCCTGGGACTTTCCATCGGCGTATCCGTATCCGTGGGTATCGCCATGCTCCGCATTTTGAGTGGTATTCCGCTGATGTGGTTTTTGATACCCGGATATGCGATCTCTCTTCTGATCAGTTTCTTCGTGCCGCCGCTGTATACCGGTGTTGCATTTGACTCCGGTGGAGTGGCCAGCGGACCGATGACGACCACATTTTTGCTTCCCTTTGCGGCCGGTGCCTGTGCCGCTGTGGGAGGTAACCTTCTGACGGATGCATTCGGTATCGTGGCTATGGTTGCCATGACACCCCTTATTACCATACAGGTAATCGGATTGTTTGCTCAGATCAAGCATCGCGCATTGAGACGTCGTACAGCGGATCAGCTCAGCCGTGTCGACGACAGCATCCTGTATTACGACAGAAATGGAGGATGATCCAATATGCATGTGGAAAGAGTACGCATGCTCCTGGCGATAACGGAGCGCGGCAGTGGTAATGCGCTGACGAAGAAAATGGAAACATTGGGCGTGGGTTGTCTCATGCAGTGTTACGGACAGGGAACCGCTTCCTCTGAGATGATGGACATCCTGGGACTCGGCAGCAGCGAAAAGGATATTGTTGTTGCCATGGGACGGGAAAGCGCCGTGGAAGATGTGGTAGAGGAATTCAGCGATACTCTGCGCAGTGCATCCCGCGGACGAGGCATTATGATGGTGCTGTCCCCCACAGCTGTTGGAAATCTGACTGCAACAATTTTGTCCATGAATAACACATCTGCCCAAGAAAACAGGGAGGTAAAACCGATGAAGAACGAGCATCAGCACAGCTTGATCCTGATTGCGGTGAATCAGGGATA
>JAZSCY010000168.1:0-2446 GCA_045530875.1 Eubacteriales bacterium | reverse complement strand
GAGGAGCGGCTGATCGAATTTGGCCGGGAATGCGGGCTGATCAGCGAGGATCGGTACCGGGAATTCCTTGCCCACCGGGAAATCATTGAACAGGAAAAATCCCGTCTGTCAAGAACACATGTTCGACCTATCCCGGCGACGAACGAAATTCTGGAAAAAGCCGGATCCACGCCCCTATCCACCGGGGCATCCATGGCGGATCTGCTGCGACGCCCCCAGATCACCTACGAAACCCTCGCTCCCCTGGATCCGGATCGGCCGGAATTGCACCGCCGGGAAACGGAGGCAGTGGAGACGGAGATCAAATACGAGGGATACGTCCGCCGGCAAGAGGATGCGGCCCGTCGTCTGAAAAAGATGGATGACGTGCCCCTGTCCCCCGATCTGGATTATGCTGCCATCGCCGGTCTGCGCACGGAGGCCGCCCAAAAGCTCTCCGCCGTCCGCCCCCTGAGCATCGGCCAGGCCCAGCGAATCTCCGGCGTCAATCCGGCGGATATTACGGTTTTGATGATCTATCTGGGACAGAAAAAGTGAACGAAAACCAACCGAAAGGAATCACCATGGACCACCTTTCCATATACGAGGATACGATGCGCCGCTTTGCGGAATTTGATGGGGTGCCCGCCTCCTGTCGGGGGGATGAGATCGCCCGCCGCATGGGTGCGATCGCCGAGCAGCTGCTCATCGATAACGAGAAATTCAATCTCACCGCCATCACCGATCCGGAGGAGATCTTTTATAAGCACATCCTGGATTCCGCCATCTGCGCCGATGTGATCCCCGCCGATAGGGAGATTACCCTGCTGGATGTGGGAAGCGGGGCGGGATTTCCCTCCTTGCCCATCGCCGCCTGCCGGGAAAATGCGCGCGTCACCGCCATGGACGCTACGGCGAAGAAATGCATGCACATGAACGACACCGCCGCGGCAGCAGAAATATCCAATTTTGCCGCCGTATCCGGCCGGGCGGAGGATTTTTCCAAAACGAAGCTGTATCGGGAGCAGTTCGATTTCGTTACTGCACGGGCGGTGGCCAGATTGCCCATCCTTCTGGAATTGTGCCTGCCCTTTGTGAAGGTGGGCGGATGCTTTATTGCCATGAAAGGCAAAACTGCCCCGGACGAAATGGAAGATTCCAGGAAGTGCTTACAAAAACTGGGAGGAAAAATCGAGGATTCCCGGAAATATTTCGTTCCCGGAGACGAAAATCCCCGCTATCTGCTCACGATCCGCAAAATTTCCCCCACTCCCGCCGCCTATCCGCGGCAATATGCACAGATTGCAAAAAAGCCACTTTGAGTGACTGTACCGGCCATTCCCGCACAGTGTGCGACGAAATAAACGGATATCGGCCCGCGTAAAGCGAAACATTTTCCCATCCTCTTCGTGCTACAATATTTCCGCTGAGTTTCCCTGAGGAAATACCGGCGGAAAATTGTAAAGGAGATGGGAAAATGTTTTTTTATTCTACACAAGAAAAAGATACGGAAAAGAAGGTGGGCCTTCCCTCTTATGCGGCAGATTCCGACAAAAATCTCCGTTTTGGGCGCGGAAAACGGGGGATTTCCGATGCGGCAGCCATCAAAATGGTGCCAATCGGGGATATTGTGCCCAATCCGGGGCAGCCCAGGCGTTTTTTTGAGGCGGAGGCCATCGCGTCCCTGGCAGACAGCATCCGGCAGTACGGGATCATCCAGCCGCTGACGGTGCGGCATCGGATCCACGGGGATAAGTATGAATTGGTGGCCGGGGAGCGTCGTCTGCGTGCGGCTTCCCTGCTCGGGATGGAGGCACTTCCCTGCGTGATTCTGGAGATTGATGAGAAGGAATCTGCTGCTTTGGCTATCATTGAGAACATTCAGCGGCAGGATTTGAATATGTTTGAGCAGGCGTCGGCGATTTCGTCCCTGATTCGCCTGTACGATCTTACCCAGGAGGATATCGCTCGGAAACTGTCCGTCAGTCAGTCTTTTGTGGCCAATAAATTGCGGCTTTTGCGATATCTGCCCGATGAGAGGACGCTGATTCTTTCCTCCGGCCTGACGGAAAGGCATGCCCGTGCCCTGCTCCGTTTGTCCGGGGATGATCGGCTTTCCGCCATGAAATACGTCATTGAACGCCATCTGAACGTGGCGGAAACGGAATCTTACGTGGAAACCGTGCTGAATACACCCTCGGAAGCGGAAGAAATTCCCCAACCGATCCCGAAAATCCGGCAAAAATGGGTGGTGCGGGACGTGCGGCTGTTCGTGAATTCCATCCATCACGCGGTGGATGTGATGCGGCAGGCCGGGATCGACGCCGTCACTACCCGCAAGGAAACGGATGAGGAAATGGAGATCTTGATCCGAATCCCGAAAAAGTCAGATGGCATGAGATAAGAGCGAGGATAACGCAGACCCTTTTTGCAAAAAGGGTCCGCACCCCCAAAAACCTTGAAAAAA
>JAZSCY010000334.1:0-3619 GCA_045530875.1 Eubacteriales bacterium | reverse complement strand
GCTCACAGAACGACATGGCTACGATCCGACTTGGTGTTGGCCGCATCAACTTCCGCCTGACCGGTTATGCCAACGGCGGTATGTATGCCACCATGCCTTACCGTCTGAAGTGGGATGACGTGGTTGGCGGCGCTGACGGATTCCAGGATCTGCTTGCTTATGCGGAGCAGATGGGCTTCGGCGTATTCCCGGACTTCGACTTCGCGTACATCGGTGAGACCGGCTTTGCTGACGGCGTAAGCCTCCGCAAGCATGCCGTTAAGACCATCGACGACCGCTACACCCGCAAGAGATCGTACGACGCGGCTACCCAGTCCTTCAGCAGCATGGCCAGCCTCTGCGTATCCGCTTCCGTGTACGATTACTTCTACGAGAAGTTCGCCACCAATTACACAAAGTATAATCCTACGTCCATTTCCGTTGCCACTCTCGGTACGGATCTGAACTCCGACTTTGACGAGGATGAGCCTTACAACCGCGAGGACTCCAAGCAGTTTACTAAAGAAGTCCTCCAGATGATCGATGCAGATTACGAAAACGTTATGATCAACGGCGGTAACGCATACACGCTGCCCTACGCAAATCATATCGCGTTCATCTCCACCGACAGCTCCCGTTACCTGCAGGCCAGCGAGGCGATCCCCTTCATGGGTATGGTCCTCCACGGCTCCAAGTATCTCTCCGGCTCTCCCATCAATATGGAAGGTGACATCAAGTCTGCCATTCTGAAGGCCATTGAGAACGGATCCAGCCTGTACTTCGTCCTGTCCAAGCAGAACACCAGCCTTCTGAAGGAAGACAGATTGCTCAGCGCATACTACTCTGTATCCTATGATATCTGGAAGGAAGAAGTAGTTGAGCATTACACCACTCTGAACGAGGCTATCAAGGATCTCCAGACCGCTCAGATCGTGGACCACGAGTTCCTGTTTGCAGAGCGCGTTCCCGATGCCGATGAGATCGCAGCCGATGAGGCCGCTGTCAAGCAGGCAGAGGAGGATGCAAAGCTGGCGGAGGAAGAAGCTAAGGCGAAGAAAGAGCGTGAAAAGCTGTTCGCACAGCTGCACGGTCTGCCTTACGTGGATGACACGCCCGTAGTTGAGCCTGAGGAAGAGACGGAGGAAGTTACCGACGAAACAACCGAAACCCCCGCGGAAGAGGTTGTGGAAGAGCCGGTTGACACCGAGTATGTACCCACCAAGTATACCACGACCTCCGGTTCTGTGGTTCGCGTTGAGTACGAGGGCGGTGTGAACTTCATCCTGAACTACAACTCGTTCGACATTACCATCGTATACAAAGGCACCACCTACACCATCGAGGCCCTCGGCTTCGTGCGTATCGACTGAGAAAGGGGAGTTACAAAATGAGTGCAAAAGTGAAAAACAATGATCTGTTCGCCTCTACCGGTCGAAAGAAAAAGCGCGGCGCGTCTCTGGACGTAAGAAAGGCCCGTGCCGGCTGGTGGTTCGTAATGCCCTTTATCATCGGTTTCATCCTGTTGTATCTGCCGATCATTTACGATTCCATCAAGTACAGCTTCCACGATATCCGTATGCTGACGGGTGGTGGCTTCCGTCTGGATTGGGTCGGCTTCAACAACTATAGTGATGCCCTCTTCGTTGACCCCAACTTCGTACAGAAGCTGGGCGACGGTCTTACCCAGCTGGTGCTGGATATTCCCGCAATCGTAATTTTCTCTCTGTTCGTTGCGATCTTGCTGAACGGCAAGATCGCCGGACGGGCAGCCTTCCGTGCTATCTTCTTTATCCCGGTTCTTCTGACCACCGGTCTGATTGCCGAGATCGACGCCTCCAACACCCTGGCTAACTACATGGGCGAGTCCGAGAGCATCGATACCGGTTCCGGTGAGAATCAGGTGGCGGAGATCATCTCCGTCATGGACGTGGAAGCGCTGTTCAGTAACATGATGGTTGGTACCGAGCTGGTGAGATATGTTGTGGATCTGGTAAACAACATCTTCAATATCATCAACCGCTCCGGTGTACAGATGCTGATCTTCCTCTCCGGACTTCAGTCCATCTCCCCGGCCATCTATGAGTCCTGCTCCATCGACGGCGCCAGCGGATGGGAAACCTTCTGGAAGATCACGCTTCCCATGGTCAGCCCCATGATCCTGGTAAATGCCGTGTACACGGTCATCGACTCGTTTACATCGTCCAGCAACGTCGTTATGCAGTACATCGAATCCCAGAGCCCGACGGCTTACGGTGACCCGATTACATCCGCTATGTCCTGGATGTACTTCCTGATCGTAATCCTGGTGATTGCGGCAGTGGCAGGTCTCTGCGGTGCATTCGTGTTCTATCAGAGAAAAGACTAAGGAAGGAGGTACGTTTATATGAATCGTGTTGAAACAACCAAAGTAACCAAAGAAACCAAAAATAAGATTCGCGTAGAGTTTGAACGTACTCCCTTGGCAGAACGTCTGAAGGCGAAATTCCTGAACACCTTCTTCTTCAAGAAAGTGCTGGTATACGCGTTCAAGTTCCTGTTCCTGCTCGGTATTTCCTACGTAATCCTGTTCCCGTTCTATTCGAAGATCGCGTCCTCCTTCATGAGCCCCAGCGACTTCGTAGACGTAACGGTACGTCTGATCCCCAAGCAGCCGACTCTCGGCACCTACAAAGCGATCATCAGTGACAACGGATACGGCATGGCCTTCCTGAATACGCTGCTTCTTTCCGGAGCCTGCGCCATTCTGCAGACCTTCGTATGCTGTGTAGTAGGCTACGGCTTCGCAAAGTTTAAATTTAAGGGCAACAGCCTTCTGTTCCTCCTTGTTATCTTTACGATGGTCGTTCCTCACTCCACCATTCAGTTGTCCATGTTCATGAAGTTCCGTTACTTCGATATCTTCAAGATCGGCGAAGTGGGCGGTCTGTTCAATCTGTTGGGTGGCGGTATCTTCGACTGGCTGAATATCATGCCCGATACCTCCATCAGCTTGCTGAACACTATGTGGCCTCTGGTCATTCTGTCCGCTACCGGTCTGGCATTCAAGATCGGCTTGTACATCTTCATGCTCCGACAGTTCTTCAAGGGCGTTCCCGACGAACTCGAGGAGTCTGCATACCTGGACGGTTCCGGCGTATTCAGAACTTTCTTCCAGATCATCCTGCCCTTGTCCATCCCCATGCTGATCACGGTATTCATGTTCGCCTTCTCCTGGCAGTGGACGGATAACTTCTATTCCGAAGTATTCTACACCATCGGCGGACCGACCATGATGCCCGACATCATCAAGGTGCCCAAGTCCCTGAATACCAAGTATGCGGGCGAAAACATGTATGTGGCCGCTATCCGCAACACCTGCGGTATTCTGATCCTGCTCCCCCTGCTGATTCTCTACTCCTTCATGCAGAGATACATCATCCAGGGCATCGAGCGCTCCGGTATCACCGGCTAATACAAATGAAAAAGGCAAAGCGAAATGCTTTGCCTTTTCTTTGTAAAACGAAAACCCCGCCATAGTGGCGGGGTTCAAAATAGGCTTTGCCGGTGAGGAAAAAATCCTCCTAATGTGGTATACTAAGAGAGACCTGCCAGTCACTCAAAAAACACATTAGGAGGATTTATCTATGAAAAAAGTAGTCAT
>JAZSCY010000101.1:0-6804 GCA_045530875.1 Eubacteriales bacterium | reverse complement strand
CGGAGTTCACGTCCACCTCCTGGATCAGCCACGCATCGGCCTTTTGCTCCGTCATAAATTCCCGGATGGCCGCCATATTCTTTTCCACCGCATCCTGGCTGGGCGGGTTCACCATAGTACCGCCATCCATAAAGAAATCCGATTCCCGTCCCAGACCGGCATATCCCATGTTCCAGGTATACACCGTGACGGAGGTTCCCACTGCGTCCGTATTCCCTGTCCGCAAAAGGCGATCGGCAGCCTGCACATCTGCCGGGGTATACTCGGTGACGCTCAAAAAGAAGATCAGTCCGGCCAAAGCCACAGCCACGGCGCCTATAAGCATAGCAAGCACGATACCGCCTGCCCGCAAAATTCGTTTCAGTATTCGCATATGCGTCCCATCCTTCTGTCGATCGGTGTCATTTTTTGTTTATTATACCACAGAAACGTCTTCCCGTCTACCATAAAACGAAAAGAGCCCGCAGGCTCTTTTTTATGAGATAAATTTGTTTATTTTGTCTGGGATTCGTTCTTTTCCTCAAATCCCTCGCCCAGCACCTGCGCCGCATCGGAGATGATCATAAACGCACCCGGATCGATCTCATGAACCGTCTGCTCCAGCATGTACAATTCCGACCGCTTGGTCACGCACATGACCACCGTTTTATCCTTGCCGGTATACCATCCCTTGCCGTGCAGCACAGTAGCACCCCGGTTGATCTTTTCCATGATCTCGTTGCTGATCTTTTCATAATGATCCGACACAATAAAGGACAGTTTGGCCCGTCCCATCCCGTTCATCACGGCGTTCAGCGCCATGGAATAGGCCAGCGCCGCGGCGACAGAATGAATGATGCCGCCAAAATTGTGAAGAACGATGGCAGATCCCGCGATGATGATGGCATCCAGCGTCAACAGAATGGAGCCCACACTCCACTTTTTGATCTTCCGATTGATCAGATAGGCCGCCAGATCCGTACCGCCGGTGGTAAATCCCCGGGGAAGCATGATACCCGCACCGGCACCCATCATGGCACCGCCGCAAAAAGCGCTGAGCAGAGCATCCTCCGAGGCGGGAGGCAAAAATTCAAGCAGATCGGTAAAGATGGACGTAGCAAACACACCGATGACGGTGCGCGCCATCCCCCGCCATCCGCACAGCCGGATATTCAGAAGAAGCAGGGGGATATTGATAATCAGAATACCCACGCCCACGGGCAGCTGTGTCAGGGCATGGACGGTTACGGAGATACCAGACGCGCCTCCCATAACGATGTTGCGGGGCGTTAAGAAGATAGCCAGCGCCGCACCGTACAGAATACTGCCGATGATCACCAGAGCAGCGTCCTTCAGAATACTTTTGCGATTCATAAAACCTCCCGGCTTCCCGTCATAACGGCGGGGACAGCCTCATAAGATATAGCATATGGGAAATCCATTGACTGGGGAAAGAGGGGTTCAAAAATGACGGATAAGAGATACTCCCCCGAGGGGGTGCGCCTGGGAAGCGGGGAAAACGCCGCCTATACCGCAACGGTTTCCGGGCTGCAGCGCGCCATGGCGCAGGGACGGATTCTGGAGGGGATTGCCCGGATGTGCGACTGCGCCACCATGACGCTTCAGGTGGATCTGGGGGGATGCACAGGCATCATCGAGCGAAAGGAAGCGGCTTACAATCACGACGGAAGTGAAGCCAAAGACATCGCCATCATCACCCGTGTGGGGAAGCCGGTCTGCTTCAAAGTGCTTCGCCTGGGAGAAAAAGACGGCCGTCCCGTAGCCTACCTTTCCCGCCGTGCCGCCCAGGAAGAATGTATGCGGGAATGGGTGATGAAGCTGACGCCGGGAGATATTCTACCGGCAAAAATCACCCATCTTGAGCCTTTTGGGGCCTTTGTGGATATCGGATGCGGGATCGTGTCTCTTCTGACGGTGGACTGCATTTCCGTATCCCGGATATCCCATCCCTCCGAGCGTTTCTCGCCGGGGGAATCCATCATGGCCATTGTGAAAAGCGTGGATCCGGACAGCGGTCGGGTATACATGACTCACCGGGAGCTGCTGGGCACATGGGAAGAAAACGTGGCCCGTTTTGCTCCCACCCAGACGGTGTCCGGCATTGTCCGATCCATTGAACCCTACGGGATCTTCGTGGAGCTCTCCCCTAATCTGGCCGGTCTGGCGGAATTGCGGGAGGACGTCCGTGTGGGGGATCGGTGTGCGGTCTACATAAAAAGCATCCTGCCTGACCGGATGAAGATCAAGCTGGTGATCATCGATGCCCATGGGGAAAGTCACCCGTCCGGCATGCAGTATTTCGTGGACACATCTTCGGTGGATCACATGGATTATTGGCGCTATTCTCCTGAGGGATGCACCAAACGGGTGGAGACCCGATTCGGCGGATTCCCGCAGAAATCGCCACAGTAACAGTATAGGATATTTTTTCCTTTTTGTCAAGGCAGTCCGCCCCGCCGGAATAGTCTTCCCCGGCAGGGTGGACTTTATTATCTCCGCCATCCCCTTGACACAGCAGAGAAACCGTTGTACAATGAAGTATCTGATACAGGAGGTACAAGCCTATGAAAATGCTGTTCCAACAAAGGATGTTTTCCTGGTTTGACAGCTACGATATATACAATGAAGCCGGGGATACCCTGTTTACGGTGGAAGGCCAGCTTGCCTGGGGACACTGCCTGCACATCAATGATGCATCCGGCCGTCATGTGGCTACCGTGAAGCAAGTGCTTTTTTCCTTCCTTCCCTGCTTTGATTTGTACATCGGGGATGAGTGCATCGGTTCGGTGCAGAAGGAATTCTCCTTTTTCCATCCGTCCTTTACCGTGGACTGCCGGGGCTGGCAGGTAGAGGGCGATCTCTTTGAGTGGGATTACGATATCTGCGATGAAAACGGACAAACGGTGGCGTCCATCTCCAAGGAACTCTTCAACTTCACGGATACATACACCATCGACGTACACGATCCCATTGATGCACTTCACGCGCTAATGGTGGTTCTGGCCATCGACGCGGAAAAATGCTCCCGAAATTAACACAGAAAGGCTGTCGCTTGCGCGGCAGCCTTTGTTTTTATTTTGCACATGTAAGAGGAATAATCTCCAAAAACGGTTCGATATCGTAGGCGGCAATCAGAAGTTCATAGGGCGTGCCCTCGTGAGTAAAGCGGATCCGGTAGTAACCGTTCATGCAGTACTCGTCATTCCCGCAGCTTACAATATTATACGGAGCGTATTTTCCTTCGTTAGGCGGTGTTTCCTTATCCCAGCTGGCAAAGCGGATCGTTTCGTCCACCTGAACAAACTCTTCCACCGAGGCAATCGGCACGGCATACACTCGGGTTGCGCTATACAGGCACAGATTGCCGTTTTCTTCAAACACATGACTGAATTCGGCCAGGTAAGCTCCGCTTGCGTAGTAGTTTTTCCGCACGCCGTCTTTTTCTTCGTAAAGATAGGCAAAAATATCCACTCTCGGTGCTTTTTCCGGTACGTGAAGTGCCCGGGCGCAGCGATCGTAGAAACGGTCTATCTGATCCCTCGCCGCATCGGTGGATTTTTTGCGGAGTTTTTTGTTCAGGATCACATTCACGGCGATGATCGCCATGATCACGATGCCGATTCCGCCGACGATTCCGGTTTTGTACGGCTGCAGAGCCGGGATCACGCGCAGAATCAATCCCAGGATTACCAGAAACGGGATAGCGACAACGCTGTATACGACAGATTTAACGGGTCCCATGAAAACTTTGTGATAATGATCGTTCAGTTCTTTTTCTTCCGCCTG
The DNA here is from genome assembly GCA_045530875.1 of Eubacteriales bacterium. GTDB lineage: Bacteria > Bacillota > Clostridia > Oscillospirales > CAG-272 > SIG701. Next base: position 3,018 of record JAZSCY010000101.1, on the reverse strand, counting down.
CATTCTTGCATCGATCTGGCGGAGAAGCAGATTCCCGCACTCGTACGCGTCGGTTTCCCCATCCAGGTTCAGACAGAACATATTCTTTCTTTCCATACGGTTTTCCTCCCACACTGTGTTGTCAAAAACTATTGTACCACAGTAAAGGGAATCCGTCAATAAAAATGAAAAAGGACTGCCGCATGTACCGGACGGCAGTCCCTTTTCTGTATATGGAAAGATTATGCGTTGAGCAGAGTGTCGATGCTGGCGCCGCCGTACACTTCGTTCCAGTGACGGTCGAAGGTCTCCAGAGACAGATCGGTCATGGGGTGAGATACGATGCCGTCGAACAGCTCGGGCGCGATGGTAACGCTCTGTGCGCCGGCCTCCATGATAGACTCAACCTGCAGGATGTTCTTGAAGCTGGCACCCAGGATCTTGCAGTCGATGTTGCTGGCGTCGAACAGATTTACAATGGCGTGAACCAGCTGCTCACCGTCGCCGCAGATGGAGTCAAAACGGTTGATGTAGGGAGCTACATAGTCCGCACCGCTGCAAGCGCACAGCATAGCCTGCTGGGGAGAGAAGATGGCGGTTGCGGTAACGAGGAATCCCTCGTTCTTCAGCATGGGGATCGCGCGCAGACCTTCGCGGCTTACGGGAACCTTGATCGCCAGAGGATCGCCTACCAGAAGACGAACCGCTCTTGCCTCTGCCAGGATGCCCTCGGCAGTCTTGGCAACAGCCTGTACCTGAAGCAGACGCTTCTGGGTGATTACATTACGGATACCGGTCAGGATCTTCTTCAGATCTTCCTTCTCCTTGCAAATGATGGAGGGGTTGGTGGTTACGCCGGTGATGGGGAAAGAACGGCAGATGGCGTCAATAGCGGGGATGTTGGCACTGTCAATAAAATACTGCATAGTTATTTATGTTCCTTTTTCACATTATTTTTATGTTACTATTGTTATTATAACACTCTTCACAGGCATTGTCAATAAAAATATTGCACATATTTTGTGCAATAATCACAGTATCTTTTGTGCTTGACGAAAAAGCACAGCAAATTCCTATTGCTATTTGCGATTGTTTGGTGTATAATAGTATACGGACACAGATTTTTTCACAGGAGGAACGGTGCATGGCAGACAAAAACAAGAGCGGCCGCAAAATCATCGCACAGAACCGCAAGGCACATCACGACTATTTCGTGGAAGACACGTACGAAGCCGGCATCGCGCTGTTCGGTACTGAAGTGAAAAGTCTGCGTGCCGGCCAGGTCAATCTGAAGGACTCTTACTGCGAGATCCGGGAGGGCGAGTTATTCGCCACCGGCATCCACATCTCTCCCTATGAGAAGGGCAACATCTACAACCGGGATCCCTTGCGGGATCGGAAACTGCTGATGCACCGGCGGGAAATCATGCGGCTCCACGGTCTGGTGGCCAGGGACGGCTATACGCTGATCCCCTTGTCCCTCTATTTCTCCTCCTCCCGTGTGAAGGTGGAAGTGGGGCTGTGCCGCGGTAAGAAACTGTACGATAAACGGGATGCCGAGGCGAAAAAGCAGGCGGACCGTACCATCGAGCGGTATACAAAATCCCGGGGACGGGATTACGATTGACATCTCTATCTCCATGGGGGCGTAAAGGTTTCGACGGGGATCTTGAGACGTGATAAGCGGGTAGAGGTTGGGGAACCTCTTAAATCATCCCTAACTTAAAAATAAACGCAAACACTGAATTTGCAGCTGCCTAACGGCAGTATGTGGCTATAAGCCGCTCGTCCGCGTTATGAGTGCTGCGGCATAACCCCGGGCGTCAATTTAGCAGCGAACGTGAACCGAGAGTTTGCTTTTGTATCGGTCATGCATGAAAAGGCTACCGCGTGAAGAGGCCCGGGTATCGGCGTATTCACCGGGAAATTTTGTAGGTATCCTGCACCCGGAGAAAGTTGCGTTAATGGGTTTTCGGACGTGGGTTCGTTTCCCACCGCCTCCACCAAACAAAAGAGCCGAATGGCTCTTTTTTGTTTGGTGGGGCATTGAAATGGGAATCGAAAGCCCGTGCCTATGTCGGTACGACAGGCAAAAACACTCCGGGGGAGTGTTTTTAGGGCGTAGCGCTGCAGTAGCTGACAGTGTGTGCCGCGAAAACGACCGTGAGCGCCAAAACGCGTTTTGGCGAAACCGAAGAATTATTGCCAACCCCACCGCCTCCACCAAAACAAGCAAATCCGAACTGTTTCGTTACGACGGAACTGTTCGGATTTGTTTTTTACTTTGATTATCCATATTGAAACAACCCGCCGAGAGTGACCGTTTGGTAACTCTCGGCGGGTTGTTGTAAAGTGGATGTGTTTCCTCATTTGACCCCATAAATATTTGTATCTCCTTATTCAAATTTTCGCAAAAATATGATATAATGCATACGAGCTAAACGCGAATATTCGCTTTCGAATGTTGTGTATAAATGCGTTTGTAGTCAAGTTAACGATTTGCTATATTTTATTTTTGCATATTTACTGCTATAATGTGATCAGAAAGAGTAGCTACGATCTTTCAATCAAATCATGAAAGAAGGAATGAATATGTTGAATTTTGGTCAGAAAATTAAAAAGCTGCGCACAGATGCAGGCTTGTCGCAAGCTATGCTTGCAGAACATATCGGGGTTTCGGTTCAATCTGTATCCAATTGGGAATGTAATAACACAATGCCGGATATATCTCAAATTGTTCCTCTCGCAAGCATCCTTTGCGTTTCAACCGATTATTTGCTTGGAGTCGGATTTGACGAGAAAGCCGATCATGAAACACTTGTCTGCAACGTGAATACCGTTTGGGCCAATTATTCTGTCAACACCAAAGAAAACAATGCCGATTTGTTAGTCGCCAATCTTTATAAGGAGTATCTGCGCAAGTATCCTACCGATTATGAAGTAAAATATAAATGCGCATTAGCTTTATATGATTATCTCTTGGTAGGCAAGGTAAGAGGAAAATTCCATATTGAAGCAGATACCTATGAATCAATCTAC
>JAZSCY010000259.1:0-16122 GCA_045530875.1 Eubacteriales bacterium | reverse complement strand
AATGTTCTTCTTCTCCGGGGGACAGAGCGATGGGGCGGGTGATACCGAGATAGGAGAAGTTTTCATCCTGAAACAGCGAGAAATGCTCATTCTTCTTTAAAATGGCATAATCCTCGGTCATTCCGTGAAAATACGCATCCTTACTTCCGCAGCTGAGTGCCTCTGATGTGATCAGAATATTTTCATGGGAGGTGACCAGAAGACAACTCAGACGGGACAGTTTTGAGGGCTGCTCGTGATGTGTCATGAAATAACTGGCACTGACCTCGTAACCGCAAAGCCCGTAAAAACTGCCGTCCGTGCCGATAATCGGTACGGTGAGCAGCAAGGCATGCTCCGAGGTGCCGGGCAGTTTGAAAAGTGTTGTGACCCGATATGCCTGATCCGCCGGCACAGAGGCGGCCGATGCGATCTTTGCATAGTCGGGGAAGAGATCGGTGCGGAACTCCAGACGCCATTTTCGATGGAGCATAATACTGTGTGAGCGGGCGATATCAGAAATCCCGCGATACAAAAGAATATTGGACTCGGTGCGGTCGTAGCCGTTGATCTGCAGATACAGTCCGGTTTTGGAGCAGGATGCTTCCGGCAGCGAACTGTTTACGGTTGCGTTCAGCATGACAAAGGCACCGGAGCAGTCTGTCTGAAGAAGCTTCTGCTTCAGCGGTTCCAGCATGATTTCCTGCAAGTCGGCAATGATTTTGTGACTGTCGTTCAGCATGGGAAAGGAAAGATTCTGTGAGTTCAAATGACTTTCCAGAATATCGGTCATATCAGCCGACAGGTTGACAGCAGAGGCTGCCAGATGGTCAAAATGGGTGGAGACGTCCTTTTCAAAAACCTCCATCTGTAATTCCAACGAATCGTAAAGCATATCGTCGGTGCTACTTGTACGGCCGATCACCGTCAATCCGAAAAGAAGGATCAGAAGGAGCAGTACAGCCAGGAGGAGCATATATACGAACAGTTTTCGTTTCAGCGACCATTCGGAGTAATGCCAGGCGGATACTTTTCGCATATTTCCACCTCACCTCAGTCAACGCTGCAGAAAAGCTCCCAGATTTCTTCAACCAGTTCCTCAACAGTCGCACCGCTTTCTATGCGGGCAGCAAAATCAGCCTGCCTGGTGCGGATTCCGTCATACAGGGCATTTGTTTTGTCATAAAAACCGTCAAAATCGGGACGCACAACGGGAGTATATTCCTCATACATGGTGTTGATGGCGGCGTACAGATTGGCATAGGCATCCTCATCAAAGGTATAGGAGGAGATGGCATCAAACGCACCGTCTGTAACCGGCATATAGCCTGTTTTCACGACGAAATCAAGATTTCGTTTGCTTTCGGTAAACCATTTTACGAACTCATAAGCCGCCTCTGCCTTCTGATCGGTGGTCTTGAATGCACACATTCCCACACCGGTCTGAGGCATATACTCCTGCTCTCCGCCGGACTTCGGAAGAGGAAGTACCTGCAGATGCGTCGGCTCGGATGTGTTGTCGGGATAGGTAACGGTATCGTTATAGTATCCCACCGCTGCCGAAGACCCGATTCCGCAGAGTACCTCACCGGTCATCACCTGCGTGTTGGCATACAGATCCGACACAGCAATATGTCCTTTGGCAAGCGCCTTAGCAAACATACAGAAGGAGTCTTTGATGACCGGATCTTCTGTGTCGTACCAGCCGGATTCGGTGTATTCCAACTTTTCTGTTTTGGAAAGCACATCAAGTTCCAGGTGGCGGATCAGATAGTCAAGCGCGCAGAAGGGTTTGCCGCCTGACCACTCGTAATATTTTTCGGCAGTCGCAAAAAATCCATCCCAGTTGGCCAGGCTCTCGTATGTGACACCGGTGTCGGCAGCAAAACGGTCGAATTGAGACCCGTTGATAAACAGTGCATATGTGGATTTTGAAACGGGAAAAACGGTCAGTTTTCCGTCAAGCATGCCGCTGTCCAGAAACTCCGGCACATATTCCTCGAGTTCCTTCTTTGTAAACCATTCACTGAAATCCAGCAGATTTTCGGAACCCAGGGCAGGGGCGTTCTGCGTATGGCACGAAAAGAGATCCGGAACTTCCGGTGCGCCCGGCTTGTCTGCCTGTGCTTCCAGCAGCTGGGCGAGAATTTTGGAGGTTCCTGTTACATTGGTGACACGAACCTGAATACCTTTTTCTTTTCCTACTGTATCGTTGAATTCGTCAATCAACAGATTCATGGGGGCATCTGCCTGTTCTCCATACACATGCCAGATGGTAAGTGTAACGGGATTGGCAGGATCAAGCAGTGTTTTTCTGCCGCCTATGCTTGCACATCCTGACAGAGGCAGAAGTAAAAATGCTGCGAGCAGGAGAAATGCGATCGTCTTCTTCATGTTGTTGGTCCTCCCGGCGATTATTACGCCTGAATCTTCGTTTTTGCTTGAAAAATGCGAGAAAAATACACACTTTCCCCACCTTTTGCCTGTTTGGGTGGGGGACAAAAGTCCGAAAATCCGTATAATTTTACTTGCAGGTGCAGTGTAAGGAGGGTATAGACCTGTCTTAGTCTGAAATAGGATTATGGGGTACCCCGTGATAACAAGGTTTATCATGTCTCCTTGAAGCGCGCCAACGACTCGGGAGACCGCCCCGCTGCTATTTTTATTATAGCATTCAGTGTTGATTCAGTCAAGGTTGGATGAACTGTTACGAATGGAAAAAATCAAAGATTTGTTTTCGGAGGGAGGATGCCTGTATGCTAAAAACGAAAACCGCGCATTACAAGATCGTTGCGGATTCCGGGGGGAATCGGTATAAGTTTTTCTGTGATCTGAGCGGCGCATCATTCTGTACAGCGCAGATATACAACGAATCCGATCCGGATACCGAATTGGCTCTTGCATGGGAGACGGAAGGCAAGCAAAATTTTCAGCTTTGCCACAAATGCGGAAAATGGGTGATTGATGCGATGTACAACGCAGATGCATTGGAATGTGTTTCCTGTGCGCCTTGGGAAAACACACCGGAATACTGCAAATTCTGCGGTACAAAGGTATCCGGCACCGATACTGTCTGTCCGAAGTGCGGAAAAATCCTGATTTATGGAGGAAACTTTGATGATGCATCCTAACAAAAGTGAAAAATACGTCAAGCTGGCTTCTTTTGGGATGGGACCGTACGTCATGAAAAATCTCAAGGTGTGTCCGAGGTGCGGCCAGATTGCTTCCAGCAGAGCGCTGGTGTGCCGAAGCTGTAAGAAAATACTGATAGGCAGAACCCTGTTTGATCATTACCAAACGATGCATGCACACTGTCCGGCCTGTGATATTCCGCTGGCCGGTGATGCTCGCTACTGTCCTCATTGCGGCAGAAAGATATCTGTCGTTTCAAACAAATAAACGTTCGGAAAAGGAGAACATTTTATGAGAACAAAGATATATGTGAAGCGTACATTGGCAGTATTGATCTGCCTTATTATGATGCTCAGCATCCTGCCCACGTCCATATTTGCGGCGAAGGAGATGTTCTCGCCGTGTAGCTATATCGGAATCCGTGGCTGTGCGATTCCCGTACCGGGAGAGAAGCCGGATTTCGACGTAGAGGAAAACTGGCCCAGTCAGTACACGATCATGAGTGTTAACTGGTACAAGGACTCGGTATCTTCGGCAAATGCTGTCGGTGGAACCGAGACCTTTAAGGGAAACACGGTTTACATCGTTGAGTTTGAGGTTTGGGCGAATGATGGATACTACTTTACCAACAACAACGGCAATACTACCGTAGAGGCGGACGTAAGTCCGAACTACGCCGAATATGGCGAATTTGAAGCGCAGGTTATGAACGTATACGGGCAGAGTGCCTCGAAATATCTCACCGTCAGATACACTTTCCCGAAGACCGAGGGACAGAATACGGCGGAGCAAGATCCGAACGTCATATCTGCAGTGAATCTCACCGGCCTGGATCTGCCGGTGCATCATATGCCCGCCGACACGACAGTATCCAGTGATAATTACCGCGTGTCGACAGAAGTCGTGTGGGAGAATCAGGATGGCACGCCCTTCCGAGGCACGTTTGAATACGGCGAATACTATACTGCGAAGATCTATCTCATTACCTCCAATTCCTACGACTTTGCCAAGGATTTTTCGCATCCGCTGGCTTCTCAGGACAGACCTATGCCCGCCGTTACAGTAACCCTCGACGGCGAAACGATCAGTAGTGTGATGCCCGATTACACCAGAAATCAGTTTATGCGCGTTCTGGTTGCTAGCAAGGTATACAAGTGCGAGCAGAAACTGGTCGTTAATAACGTCAGACTCTCCGGTATCAAAGAGCCGGTTGCGGGAAATCCCATCAATTATTCGGTCAATTTGGATAACTCCGGCTTCGAGCTTGCCTCTGTCAACGATGCCGAGCATCATAATGGTGTCGCTTGGCGTGTAGACGGCGGTATCACTCTGCCGACCGGTTACGGCAAATTTGATGCCGGCGAGACCTATCAGATCATTATCCGCCTCGTGGCCAAGGAAGGCTTCGAGTTTGACGCCGATACCAACGGCAATACCAGAATGACCGCCACGGTAAACGGCAGAACTGCGGAAATCAAAAGTAATCGGAGCGAGGCGATCGTAACCTACACTTTCCCCAAGACGGGCAATAACGTACTCACAGAGGTTGCCGTAACCGATATCGAGGCACCTGTCACCGGTCAGACTCCCGACTACACCGCGACGTTTGGCAGCACCAATTACATCCCCGACAACAGCGTGAGTGCATCCAGCAAAAACGGCATCACCTGGTACAACGAAACCGATAAGAAGAATGTGCGTCCCGGCGAAAAATTCGAGGCTGGGAAAGTCTACTCCGTCCTGATTATGGTCTGGGCCGAGGACGGCTGTGAATTCCGGTATACATCCGGCAGCATCAATATCAACGGTACTATCAACGGCCAAACCGCGGATGTTACCGCCCGCAGCAATGCGGAGGCAATTCTTACCTATGTCTTCCCCAAGACAGAAGAACACAAGTGCTCACCTATAAAGGTGGCAGAACATAAGGCTACTTGCTCCGAGGACGGCAGAAGAGAGCATTACTTCTGCTCGGAATGCGGAAAATTCTTTGAGGATTCCAAGTGCACCAAAGAGATTACCAATATCAGCACCTGGGGCGTAATCCCTATGCTGGAACACACCGGCGGTAAGGCGACTTGCGACAACCGCGCGATCTGTAAGAACTGCGGACAGTACTACGGTGAGCTGGGCGAACACAACTACGGCACTGCATGGGATTACAAGGATGCTACCGGTCACGCACACAAGTGTAAGACCTGCGGCGCTACTGACACGGTGCAGGCTCACAGCGCGTCCGGTACACCCAAGTGCGGCGAGATGGCCAAGTGCAGCGAATGTAAGATGGAATTTGGCGCGGCAGCAGAGCATCAGTGGAGCAAAACTTTCGAATACAGCGACTCCAAAGGCCATGCCTACAAGTGTACCGTTTGCGGAAAGCACGACACTTTGCAGGATCATACCGGCGGTACAGCGGATTGCAAGAATAAGGCGAAATGCTCTGCCTGCGGTGAGGAATACGGCAAAACCGGCGATCACAAGTGGAGCGATGACTGGGGATACAAGGACAGCAAGGGTCACGCCCATACTTGTACCGTTTGCGGCGAGCACGATGCCCTGGTGGAACACGCAGGTGGTCAGGCGGACTGCCAAAATAAGGCAAAATGTTCCGCTTGCGGCGAGGAATACGGCAAAACCGGCGATCACAAATGGAGCAATATGTGGGATTACAGCGACAAGAAGGGCCATGCGCACGCATGTACTGTAAAAGGATGCACTGAGCACAGTGAGCTTGTCCAGCATACCCCCGGCGCGGAGGCAACCGAAAGCGCACCGCAGACATGCACCGTATGTAATTACGTGATTGAGCCTGCAAAGGAACACAAGCATAAGCTGACAAAAGTGGCCGCTGTGGACGCCGATTGTACCACGGACGGTATGGAACAGCATTATGTCTGCGACGGCTGCGATATGATTTTCAGCGACAGCAAAGGAACTAAGGAAATCAAGGATAAAGACAGTCTGATTATTCCCGCTGCAGGTCATAAGGAATCCAAGTGGAAAAAAGACGCGGATATGCACTGGAAGGAATGTACCGCCAAGGGTTGCGATGCCGTAACCGTAGAAAAAGAGGCACATGACTTCAACAACGCCGGCAAATGTACCGTGTGCAGCTACAAGAAGGGCGCGGAAACCGAGCCTGACGAACCGGAAGACACCACCGACGAGCAGGATACTACCCCTCCGGATGAAACGGATGATACCGCACCGGTGACTCCGGACACCGAAGACGATAACGATCCATCTCCCGCTCCGGCGGACAATTCGCTTTTGTGGATCGTGGTCATCGCAGCGGGTGTTTTGGTTGTTGCCTGCGTGACGGTTACAGTGATAGTGGTAACTAAGAAGTCCAAGAAAAACGGATGACGCAGTGAGGTGAGCGCATGAGATGGCTTTACATCGGAATAGGCGCTGCCCTCACGGCTGCGGTGATGGCTGTCTGTGTGGCAGTCATCTGCCGCAGGCATCCGGAAGAGAACACCGATTGTATCGACGGCGGCGTCGTCAAGCGGCACGATGCCGATATGCCGAAGGTGATTGAATCCACGGAAATCGTTTCGTTTCACTGCGAGATATCCCTGTTTGCCGCCTGCGAAACGGACGGCTTGGGCCACCGCGTTTACAAGCTTGATGCCGTCAGAGAAACTGATGGGGTGCTTGTGAAATACGACTGGCACGATCGGCAGGGCGGCAGTGACAAGGGAGAATATACGACGGACGCGGATTTTATGGTGCGACTGCAGAAAATCGTTTCAGAGTACGATTTTGCTCAGCATAACGGATATTACCACACGGTCAGCGGTCTGCCTGCCATGTACGGCGAAAAACTGGATATTGTTTACGCCAGTGACGAGAGCATTTACGCCTGTGACAACCAGAGCAGATTTCTTTCGCTTGAGGCCGAGCGGGCACTTGTTGAACTGTTTGGCGCGGCAACTAAATTAGAAACCGAATAAAAATACGGAGGATCATATCATGTCGATTTTTGATAAACTCAAGAAGAGCGTGCAGACTGCGGTAAAGACGGCGACAGAAACCACGGCAAGCGAGGAGACCTTCACCTTTGCCGCTCTTCCCGAAAGTCTGGAGGAAATGAAGGCGCTGCCTGAGGCGGCGCTGTCCAGTCCCTTTGCTACCGCCGCGCTTACTGTGTGCGCGCTGTGCGTTTATGCCGCGGATAAGGCGATCGGGGCGGAAATGCTGAATTTCCTGCGCGGTCCACGTCCCTTGTCCGGTCACGATGTGTCGTTTTTGAACGATCGCTTCAGCGACGGACATCACGTCCCGTTTTCGTATTTCAAAGGGGCGACACCCGAAAACGATTATACACCGGATCAACCTTTCGTTATCACCGTCAAAAGCGGCCTCTATTCCGACGCCAACAAAGGCTATAAGAAACTTTTCATAAAGAGCGGCGGAGCAGACAATCCCCGGGAGATCGTTCTGCGTCAGCTTGGTGACGGCCGGTGGATGCTGTGGGAGCAGTTTTTGCTGGTCAGCATCCGTAAGGGAAAATCGGACGACCCATGGGCATGAGAGGACGGATAACCGTTATGATGTGTGCAGTGCTGTTTGGGTTGTTCGGGTGTGGCGGCAAATCCACCAAGACGGTCACCTCCGTGGAGACTGTGACGCTGACTTTGCACGGTATGCGAGGCACTTCTGTGTATGAGATCGTCAGCAAAGCCGACAGGGCAGAGCTGCGGCTTTATCGGGAAGTGTACGCAAATGGAGAGGTCCGCCTGGATCTGGAGAAAAGCACGGCTTGCGATCCGCAGGAGATAGTCTCGCTGATGAATGCCTGCGGTGTCGCCCGTTGGAACGGATTTCACGGAAAACATCCGAAGAATGTCCAGGATGGAATCATGTTTCGCTTTGCGGCAACAGTAAACGGAGGCCAGACGATCCTCGCGGACGGTTCTGCCAATTTCCCGAAGGGATACCACGATTTTGTCCGCGCATTGGACGCGATGCTCGCTGAGGGCGATGATCACTAAATACTATAACAGGAGCGATACATATGGGACTTATTAAAGCGATTACAGGGGCGGTCGGCGGTGTGCTTGCCGATCAGTGGAAAGAGTTTTTCTACTGCGATGCCATTGATAACGATATTCTGGTCGTAAAGGGCCAAAAGCGCATCAGCGGACGTTCCTCCAATACACAGGCTGATGATAATATTATTTCCAACGGTTCGGGTATTGTCGTTGCGGACGGTCAGTGCATGATCATCGTGGAGCAGGGCAAGGTGGTAGAGCTTTGCGCCGAGCCGGGCGAGTTTACCTGGAACAACTCCAGTGAGCCGTCGGTGTTTGCGGGGGATCTGGGAGACAGTATTCTGGATTCGTTCCGAACGATCGGCAAGCGGTTCACCTACGGCGGTGATACCGGCAAGGATCAGCGCGTGTACTATTTCAACACCAAGGAAATTCTGGATAATAAATTCGGTACAGCCACTCCTATCTCCTTCCGTGTGGTGGATTCCCGCATCGGCTTCGATGTGGATGTGTCCCTCCGCTGCAACGGCACGTATACTTTCCGGATAACCGATCCGATCCGGATGTATACAAACGTAACGGGGAACGTGGCGTATGCCTACAGCAAGGATCAGTTGCGGGACACAATGAAGACGGAGTTCATCAGTGCGCTCGCCCCCGCCCTGGCCAGACTTTCCGAGTTGGAAATGCGTCCCAATCAGATCCCCGCGCATACAGCCGAGTTGGAAAAATTCCTCAACGAGGAGCTTGCCGCTGAATGGGGCGAGCGCGGTATCGGGGATGTTAAGGTTGCCATCAATCCTCCTGCCTTGACCGAGGAGGATCAGGAATTGCTCAAAACGGCCCAGAAGGCGGCCATATATCGGGATCCGAACATGGCGGCAGCTACGTTGATTGGTGCCCAGGCGGATGCGATGAGAGCCGCGGCCGCCAACGAGGCAGGGGCGATGACCGGATTTATGGGAATGGGTATGGCAATGAATGCAGGCGGCGCGAATCCGCAGAATCTGTTCGCTATGGGACAGCAGAATCAGCAGACGGATGCGCCTCCGGCAGACGGTTGGAAATGCGCCTGCGGAGCGACGGCAACAGGGAAGTTTTGTGCGGAATGCGGTGCGAAAAAGCCGGAGATCCAGCCCGCAAACACCTGGACGTGCCAATGCGGTACCACTTCCAGCGGCAAATTCTGCCCGGAGTGCGGTTCTCCCAGACCGGCCAATGCGAGCTGGAACTGCACTTGCGGCGCGGTAAATAAAGGAAAGTTCTGTGCCGAATGCGGAAAACCGCGTCCGTGACTTGTGTATCAGAAATACTATTCGCATCTCATACAGACAAGGAGTGAGAGAAAGTGGCATCATTGCAGGAATACAAATGCCCGTGCTGCGGCGGCGGGATTGCCTTTGACAGCACCCGGCAGAAGATGAAATGCCCTTATTGCGATACAGAATTCGAAATGGAAACGCTTATCGCCTATGATGACGTGTTAAAAACGGAAAACGCGGATCGGATGCAGTGGGAGAGTGCTGCCGGCGGCGATTGGCAGGCGGGCGAATCGGACGGATTGCGCATATACGTTTGCCAATCCTGCGGCGGTGAGATCGTGGCCGATGAAACAACCGGTGCGTCCTCTTGTCCGTATTGCGATAATCCCATTGTTATGATGGGGCAGTTTGCGGGCGCGCTGAAGCCCGATTTTGTGATTCCGTTCAAACTGGACAAAAAGGCAGCCATTACCGCGCTGAGAAAGCATTATACCGGAAAAAAACTGCTTCCCAAAGTGTTTGCGGATCAGAATCACATTGAGGAAGTCAAAGGGATATATGTTCCGGTTTGGCTGTTTGACGCGGATGCTTCCGCGCAGATCCGATACAAAGGAACCATAACACGCATCTGGAGCGACAGCCGCTATGATTATACGGAAGTGAACCACTATCTGATATGCAGAAGCGGATCCATCGGATTTGAGCGTGTCCCCGTGGACGGCTCGTCCAAGATGAGTGATACCTTGATGGAATCCATCGAGCCGTATCGCTTTTCGGATGCCGTACCGTTTCAGACGGCATACCTGGCAGGCTACCTGGCGGATAAATACGATGTAGATGCCGAAACAAGCATGGAGAGGGCAAACGAGCGTATCAAAAAGAGCGTCGAGGAGGCGTTTGCCGAAACAGTGGTCGGATATGACAGTATTGTGCCCGAAAATGTGTCCGTGCAGCTTGAGAGTGGTCGTGCCAAATACGCGCTGTATCCCGTCTGGCTTCTGAATACCACCTGGCAGGGGGAAAAATACTACTTTGCCATGAATGCTCAGAGTGGCCGCTTTGTGGGAGATCTTCCGATCGATAAAGCGGCGGCTACACGGATGCAGCTCAGTCTTACCGCACTGATCACCGCGGCAGCCTTTGCGATTTCCTGGCTGCTCTGGCTACTGTAAGGAGGCGCGAGATGAAGAGATATCTATACCTGCTTCTTGCAGCATGTTTTTTACTTACGGCGGCCTGTGTTTCTATCCATGCGGAGGCATTGTATCCACGGCTTGTGGATGATGCGGATGTGCTTAGTGCCGATCAGGAAACGGAAATACTGGCTCAGCTTGACCGGGTCAGCGAAGCGCATCAGGTCGATATTGTCATCTGCACAGTGCCCTCCGTGGGAGATTATTCCGCTATGGAATATGCGGATAATCTGTTTGAGGATCGCGCCTACGGCATGGGACAAGACCGCAGTTGTGTTCTGCTTCTGATCAGTATGGAGTATAGCGATTGGCACATCACCACCGCCGGATACGGTATTACAGCCATAAACGACGTGGGGATTGAGTATATCGGTGAGAGGATAGTCCCGCTGATGTCCGAGGGGGATTTTGCGGCGGCTTTTCGCGAGTATATTTCCTTGTGCGATCGCTGGATCGGTATGGCACGCAGCGGCAATCCGTTTGATGCGGACGATCTGCCGAGGGAGCCATTTGCAGTCGTGCAAAACCTGGCAATCAGTTTGCTGATAGGTGCCGGGGCCGCGTGGATCATCACCGGAAAGCACAAGGCACAGCTGATCTCCGTGAGGCGGCAGGCAGCGGCAAAGAATTATACCAGAGAAGGCAGTCTGCACGTGGCCGATTCGAAAGATATTTTCCTGTACAGGACGGTTACAAAAAGCAGAAAGCCGGATTTGTCCGATTCTTCTACACATAAAACGAAATCAGGCACCACCGTCGGCGGTGGCGGCGGAAAATTCTGAATACCACCACGAGGAGGAAAAAATGAATCTCAAAATGAAACGAATCTGGAGTGTCCTGCTCTGTTTTCTTTTGTTGATCGGAACAAACTCCGGATATATGCAGCATACCCATATATACAGCGATCACGTTCATACCGAGGCGGATACGGTGCATGAGGAACAGGATCACGACATCTTTGATCCCCATGCGGTTTTGTCGGCTTGTGAGGACGTGCTCGGTTTTGTGCTCTCGATTTTTGCCACTCCGGTATACGCCGCATATGAAGATGGCGTGGAGTGTGATTACTGCGGCGGCTGGCGTTACGACGATTGGAAATGCGATAACGGCGATCACTGCGGCGAAGGCGCCGACGGGGATTGCTATGAAGAGCATCACTGCGGCTACTGCGGTGCCTGCGAAGAGGATAATGAGCTGTGTGACGACTGCGGCAACTGCTTGGAGGATCACTGCGAGTGCGACGATAAATGCCGCGGTTGTTATGAGACAACCGGTACGGTCTGCTCAGAATGCGGCGAAAAGTGCTCCGAATGTGCTGAGTGGATCTGCGACGATTGTGAGAAATGTCCCGACTGCGCGGGCAATGAGGCGTACTGCTCTATCTGCGATATCTGCATAAACTGTGCAGAGTGGATCTGTTCCTGCGGTGAGGGCTGCGGAAGATGTACCACCGGCTGCGAAGAATGCTACGAAGCCTGCTACAACTGCTCTGAGGATGAAATGTGCAGTGATTGCGGAACCTGCTTCTCCTGTGTGGGCGGCGAGGGCAACTACTGCGCAGAGTGTCAGCTGTGTAAGTTCTGTACGGAATACATATGCGAATGCGGCAGGGGCTGTTCAGAATGCGTTCTGATATGCGAATCATGCAAAGAAAAATGTGAAGAGTGCGTAGACGGCGGCATTTGCGAAGATTGCGGAACCTGTTTTGACTGTGTGGGTGGTGACGGCAACTACTGTCTGAATTGTAACCTTTGCAAATTCTGCGTGGATTACGTGTGCGTCGGATGCGGTGAGGGTTGCGCGGAATGTGCCATTGTATGCTCCGAGTGCAGTGCGCTGTGCGATAACTGTGCGGACGATCAGCTCTGCGGCGATTGTGAGGTCTGCTTCGATTGCCGCGGCGGTGATGGCAATTACTGTGCCCAGTGCGGCTTGTGTAAGATGTGCGTGGAATACGTCTGCTCCTGCGGCGAGGGCTGCTCGGAGTGTGCGTACGTATGCGCTGAGTGCGGTGAAAAATGTACCGCCTGCGCCGAGGAAGAGTTGTGCATCGAGTGCGGCATTTGCTTCAGCTGCGTCGGCGGCGAGGGCAATTACTGCTCCCAGTGCGGATATTGCAAAAACTGTGTCGAACAAGTTTGCTCCTGCGGCAACGGATGCTCGGAATGTGCCATCATCTGTATGGCGTGCGGCGAAAAATGCGAGAACTGTGCGGACGACCAGATCTGCAGTGAGTGCGAGCGCTGTTTCGACTGTGCCGGCGGAGAATTCTGTGCCGAGTGCGGCGAATGCGGCGAATGTGTGGAAGTTTTGTGCAGCTGCGGCAACGGCTGTGACCAGTGTGCCACCGTTTGTCCGGAATGCGGCGAGAAATGTGAAAACTGCGCTGATGATGAAATCTGCAGCGACTGTGGAACCTGCATAAACTGCATCGGCGGCGAAGAATTCTTCTGCAAAGAATGCGGTGTATGCGCCGATTGTGTAGACAAGGTTTGCTCCTGCGGCAACGGATGCTCCGACTGCGCTACCGTTTGTCCGGAGTGCGGTGAGAAATGCGAAAACTGCGCCGAGGAGGAAATCTGCGGCAACTGCGGAACCTGCATGGAGTGCATCGGCGGCGAAGGATTTTTCTGTAAAGAGTGCGGTGTGTGCGCCGATTGTGTAGACAATGTTTGCTCCTGCGGCAACGGCTGCTCCGACTGCGCTATCGTTTGTCCGGAATGCGGTGAGAAATGCGAGAACTGCGCGGACGACCAGCTCTGCGGTGAGTGCGGGCTCTGTTTTGAGTGTGCCGGCGGCGAATACTGCGCGGAATGCGGCGAATGTGCCGATTGCGTGGAAATTTTGTGCAGCTGCGGCAACGGTTGTGACCAGTGTGCGGTGGTTTGCGGAGAGTGCGGTGAAAAATGCTCCAACTGTGCCGACGATCAGCTGTGCAGTGAATGCAATACTTGCATCGACTGCGCAGGCGGTGAGGGCAGCTACTGCGAATCCTGCGCTCTTTGCGGCAACTGCGTGGACGCGGTATGTTCTTGCGGCGGCGGTTGTTCCAACTGTGCGGTGGTTTGCGTGGAATGCGGTGAAAAATGCGAAAACTGCGCAGAAGGTGAAATATGTCCGGATTGCGGAACCTGCGTCGATTGCGCCGGAGGCATTTGCGAGAGCTGCATGAAGTGCGCAAACTGTACGGAAGCAGTTTGTGAGTGCGGTGAGGGCTGCTCAGAGTGCGCCATTATCTGTCCCGAATGCAATCAGAAATGTTCGGTTTGCTCCGAGGACGAAATATGCGCAGACTGCGGCGTTTGCGTCTCCTGCGTAGGGGAAGAGAATTTCTGTGTGGAATGTCACTTGTGTGCCGGCTGTACCGAAGCGGTTTGCGCTTGCGGTGAGGGTTGCTCGAACTGCGCTACCGTCTGTGCGGACTGCAATGAAAAATGCTCCAACTGTTCCGACGGAGAGGTGTGCACGGAATGCGGCAAATGTGTTGACTGCGCCGGATCGGACGGTTTTTGCATCACCTGCGGCATCTGCTCGGACTGCGGTGTTGTATGTCCTTGCGGCGAGGGCTGTGAAAACTGTGCGGATCTCTGCCCGGAATGCAATGAGAAATGCGTGAACTGCTATGACGAATTCTGCTCGTCCTGCGATATCTGCCGGGAATGTGCGGAGGATATATACTGTGAGGACTGCGGTCAGTGCGGCGACTGTACGGAAATCTGCGAGGAGTGCGGTGTCGTTTGCCGGGACTGTGCCGATTCCGTCTGCGAGGATTGCGGCAAATGCTCCGGCTGTATGGATGAATTCTGCCCCGATTGCGGTATATGCCTGGACTGCGCCGACGGAATGTGTCTGGATTGCTACTACTGCGGCGACTGTGCGGAATCACTTTGCGGCGATTGCGGTGAATATTGCTCCGATTGTGCGGTAACGTGTGCGGAGTGCGGCCTTTGCGAAAACTGTGCTGAAATTTGCCCGGACTGCGAGCTGTGCAAGGAGTGCTGTGCCGAAAATGCGGAAAGTTTTGGGTGCAGCCACGGTATTTGCCCAGAAAGCGCTGAATGGGAAAAGCACTATTGCACCGAAGGGGAACACTGCACGGGCAAATCCTCCAAAATTGAGTACAACGATGAAACACATTGGATCGTCTGCGGCGAAGGATGCACCGTCAGACTCAGTGAAGATCTTCATATGTTTGGTGCCGGAAAGGTAACAAAGGAGCCCACAAAGAAGGCAGAGGGCGTCATGACGTTTGCCTGCACGGAATGTGGCTACGAAAAAGAGGAGTCGATTCCGAAACTGGAGAGCGAACATACGCATGAATACACGGACAGTGTGACAGAGCCCACCTGCTCGGCGGGGGGATACACCACCCATACCTGCTCCTGCGGCCATACCTATACGGATATGCAGACACCTGCCGTGAAGCATTCGTATGCCCACAAATATACGGAAACCGAGCATTGGCAGGAGTGTGTATACTGTCATGTGACAACGGAGAAGGCATCTCACAAGATGGGTGGATGGACCACGGTTGTCAAACCCGGCTATACTTTTGACGGCCAGAAACAGTGTGCGTGCAAAATCTGCGGATACACTGTAAGCGAAGTGATTCCGCCCATCGCCACACCCAATGATAAATTGGTGGTTATCATCCCGGATTATGACAAGTATGTTCCGTCACAGTCTGAGTCTCAGGGCGGTGATCCTTCCGATAATCCGGCGGGCGACAACACATCAACCGATCCGTCAACTTCTCCGAGCGGCGGATCCGATAATAACGAAACAACGCCGCCGGAAACAGATGGAAAGCCGTCCGGTGATACCTCAGCGAAACCTGCCGCAAAGGAGCTTCTGACAAAGGGAGAAGAGAACAGTGTTCCCGCGTTGCCGACTCTTCCTCCTACAGAGGACGGTAACATTTTTGACGGATGGATAAACAAGGCGACCGGTGAGAGGGTCAAGAAGGGCGATAAACTCACGGAGAATATTGAGATTGAGCCGGTCTGGAGAGATTGCGGCAAGGATAATCATACCGATGCGGATGAAGATAACAACTGCGATGCTTGCGGATATATTCTTGTAAAGCCTTCTCAGCCGGAAGATACAACTGCACCGGAAGATACAACTGCCCAGATTTCCGGAACAGATAATCCTCCGGACGATCCTCAGGACAATCCTCCGTCCCAGGGCGCGCCCACGGGAGTGATCGGAGCGGTGGCTGTTGCCTCCGCGGCAGTTATCGCTTGCGGAGCGGTAATAGGCGTTGTACTGAAAAAGAAAAAGAAGTAAAATCTTAGTAAAATGAGGGCTGACGGTTGATTTCGTCAGCCCTCAAAATTTGAGACGCAGAATTCTATTTGGAATTCTGCGTCTGTTTTTGTCTGCGGTCTGCCAGATCATTTACACTTTCCAATAGCAATTTCAATATAAAAACAGAGGCTCGCCCACGTTGCGTTCATGAATCGATCCATATTTATTCATCCTTTGGACACAATGGTGCGCTATAATATAATGATACAATGGATGTAGTATACATAAGTGAATTTCAAACCAATTTTT
>JAZSCY010000411.1:0-3726 GCA_045530875.1 Eubacteriales bacterium | reverse complement strand
CAAATCTTTCGCTTTATTATGCCGCCAAACAAAAACACCACCCGGATGGGTGGTGTTTTGTTGGCGGAGAAGGAGAGATTTGAACTCTCGCGCCGCGTTTTATGGCAGCCTACGCCCTTAGCAGGGGCGCCTCTTCGGCCTCTTGAGTACTTCTCCATACATAGGCGGGCCGGCCTTCTCGTGTAACCCGCTCAATTATTATATATAAAATCTTCTCTTTTGTCAAGGCTTTTGGTGTCTTTTTTTCAAAATTGCCCCGCTGTGGTTGCTATTATGATTTTTTCTCCCCGGATTTATGCGTAAGTGCGAAAAATCATTGACTTTTGGGTGGAAAACGAGTAGAATATATAGGAATCAGTATAATTATTTTTCGGAGGTACCTCATGGACAAGCAAAGACTGAATGAGCTTGCTGAGATCGCGCGCCGCGTTCGCGTCGGCATTATTGAGGCGGTCTATTCCGCATCCAGCGGTCATCCCGGCGGCTCTCTTTCTATCGCAGATATTCTTACCTATCTCTATTTTGAAGAACTGCGGGTAGATCCCGCCAATCCCGATGCACCCGATCGGGACCGTTTCGTTCTTTCCAAGGGCCACTGCGCGCCGGCACTGTATTCCGTTCTGGCACAGCGCGGTTTTATTCCTGTGGAGGATCTGAAGACCTTCCGTAAGACCACCAGCTATCTGCAGGGTCATCCGGACATGAAGCACACCCCCGGTGTGGACATGACCTCCGGTTCTCTGGGACAGGGTGTATCTGTGGCTGCCGGCATGGCTCTGGCCGCTAAGATGGACAAATCCGACCGCCGTGTATACGCTATTCTGGGCGACGGCGAGACCGAGGAAGGCCAGGTTTGGGAGGCGGCTATGTTTGCCGGCCACCATCATCTGGACAATCTGTGCTACTATGTGGACCTGAACGGACTGCAGATCGACGGATCTTTGGAGCAGGTTGTGGATCCCCGTCCTCACGATGAGAAATTCCGTGCTTTTGGCTGGAATGTAATTTCCATCAACGCACACGACTTTAACGAGATCGAAGCCGCCCTCAAGGCCGCACGCGAGTACAAGGGCAAGCCCACCGTCATCATCGGCAACAGCGTAAAGGGCAAGGGCGTTTCCTTCATGGAAAACAACGTTGGCTGGCACGGCAAGGCACCCAACACCGAAGAATACGAGATCGCTATGCGTGAGCTTGGCGAGAGAGCATAAGGGGGACAGTATAATGGCAGAAAAGATTGCTACCCGTGAAGCCTACGGTAATGCGCTGGCTGAATTCGGTGCGAAATATGAGAATCTGGTCGTTCTGGACGCCGATCTGGCGGCCGCTACCAAGACCAGCACGTTCAAAAAAGCATTCCCCGATCGTATCTTCGATTGCGGTATCGCTGAGAACAACATGATTGACGTGGCAGTGGGCCTGGCCCTGTCCGGCAAGATCCCCTTCGCTTCCACCTTCGCTATGTTTGCGGCAGGGCGTTCCTACGAGCAGATCCGCAACTCCATCGGCTATCCTCACACCAACGTGAAGATCGGTGCTACCCACGCGGGCATCACTGTCGGTGAGGACGGCGCTACCCATCAGTGCAACGAGGATCTGGCCCTCATGCGCACCATCCCCGGCATGACCATCCTGAATCCCGCCGACGCTGTGGAAGCACGTCTGGCTGTGGAGGCCGCTATCAAGATGCAGGGTCCCTGCTATCTGCGCTTCGGCCGTATGGCAGTTCCGGTAATTTTTGATAAGGACTACAAGTTCGAGATCGGCCGCGGCGTAAAACTGGCAGACGGTACCGACGTCTCCCTGATCGCCACCGGTATCGAGGTAGAGCAGGCTCTGGCCGCACGTGAACTCTTGGCGGCTGAGGGCATCTCCGCATCCGTTGTGAACATCCACACCATCAAGCCTCTGGATGAGGATCTGGTTGTTGCGGAAGCACAGAAGACCGGCGCCGTTGTTACCTGTGAGGAACACTCCATCATCGGCGGTCTGGGCGGTGCTGTGGCTGAGTGCCTGAGCGCAAAATGCCCCACTCCTCTCCTCCGTGTCGGCGTAGAGGACACTTTTGGTCGTTCCGGCCCGGCAAAGGAACTGGTTTCCTACTTCGGTCTGGATGCAGCTGCCATCGCCGCTAAGGCAAAGGCCGCTGTTGCGCTGAAGAAATAATGATCGATTGTCTGGATGAGGGAGCGGTGCTCCCTCATTCTTTCCTTGGAGGTTTTTATGAAATTCACCTCGTATATCTGGGATTTCGACGGGACGCTGTTTGACAGTTATCCCCACACTGCCGCCGCTTTTGAGGCGATCCTTGAGAGGGATCACATCCCCTACGAGCATAAAACCGTGCTGGACTGCCTGATGGTTACGTACAAAAAGGCACGGGAGCACTTTGGCCTGAGCGAGCAGCAGTACAAGGATTTTCTCGCCCTGGAGCCCATCTATGCCCACAAACCGATCCCCGAGCCTTTTTCGGGGACGTGTGCCGTGCTTCGTGCCATCACCGAGGCAGGCGGAAAGAACTTTTTGTACACCCTCCGCAACGATCTGGCCCGGGCGTATCTGAAGTGGTACGGTATGGATAAGTATTTCGCCGGCATCGTGGACAGCACTATGCATTTCCCCGGAAAACCGGCGCCAGACGCGGTGGAACATATCTGCCGCAATTATAAGCTGGATAAGGATCAAACCGTTATGATCGGCGATCGGGAGATCGACGTGATGGCTGGTATTAATGCGGGCGTTCACGGATGCCTGTATCTGTCGTGGGATGTGCCCATACCGGAAACGGCGGCGGAGATCACCGTGCGGGATATGCAATCCTTCGCTGAGGCCATGGAGATCGAATTGCCCACCGGCGCAATCCCCACCGAGGACACGCTTGGCGGAATCCGGAATGAGGTGGCGGCCGCGGCACAGGAATTGTGCGACGCGGCAAAACTCACCGCCGGACAGACCGTGGTGGTGGGATGCTCCTCCAGCGAGATCATCGGTGCCCGGATCGGCAGCGATTCTTCCTTGGACATCGCTTATGCGGTGCTGGATGGCCTTACGAGCGTGTTTGCTCCCCGGGGAATCCACATCGCCGCCCAGTGCTGTGAGCATCTGAACCGGGCGCTGATCATGGAGCGATCCGCCGCCCAGGGACAGATCCTCAACGTAGTTCCCATGCCGAAGGCAGGCGGGGCGTTTGCTACGGCTGCCCATCGCCGATTTGCCGATCCCGTGGCGGTAGATCACGTGCAGGCGGATGCGGGACTGGACATCGGCGGTACGTTGATCGGTATGCATCTGAAGCATGTGGCCGTGCCCTTGCGCTTGTCCGTGAAACGGATCGGGGAAGCACCGCTGGCCGCGGCAAGAGTGCGTGCTCCCTTCACCGGAGGCGACCGTGCCGCGTATGATGCGGATCTGCTGTGAGGGAAAGGAAATGTGCTATGAGTGACACTCCCCAGTATGTATATCACGGAAGTCAGTACAAACTGGACGTGATTATGCCCCAGCAAGCGCGGGGCGGAAGTGAGATGGAGTCCAAGTTGGCCATTTACGCGGCAGCAAACATCGATGCGGTCATTCCGTTTGCTTTGCCGATCCGCTGGTATCCGGATGCTCCCGACGGAAAGCGGGATTTCACTTGCGAGGATGGGAAGACGACTCTTGTTTACGGATCCATAAACCCAAACGGTGTGGGGTACGTATACAAACTTAAAGCCGAGAGCTTTTACAAGA
>JAZSCY010000182.1:0-5217 GCA_045530875.1 Eubacteriales bacterium | reverse complement strand
GAGGAGGAAACTCCCTATGTGGAGGAGTCCTATGAGGATGTGATCGAGGACGATACCGATTCCGTGATGGAAGACGAAGAAATCTCCGAGGAGAAGCCGAAGGTAGGATTCTTCGCCCGCCTCCGTGCCTCCCTGGGTGGAAAGAACGAGGAAGAGGCGGAGTCGGTGGTTCCGGACACCTCTTTGTATGACGAGCTTTCCGGGGAAAAATGGGATGATCCCGTTTCCGAGGAAGTTTTCGATGACGCCCCTGAGGAGATTCCCCCGGTCGAGGAGCCTGTAGAGGAAGACATCCCCGAGGAGGAAGTAATTTCCGAGGCGGAAGATGTTCCCCAACTTCTCGCAGAGGAGACCGAGACGGATGCGGAGGCTGAGGATGTCACAGAAGCATCTCCCGCCGAGACGGTCGAGGATGAAATCGACGAGATGGACGAGATGGACCGGAATCTTCTTATGGGCCTTGGCTTGGAAGATCAGCTGGACAAATCCGTCGGCCGTGGTACAGCCGATATGCTGGCCGCACAGAACGACGAGGACATTCGCCGCATGGAAGAGGAGCAGCGTCGCGCGGCTGAGTATGAATACACAGACCGCTCCCAGACTCCCCAGATTGCGGAGGCGTATAAGTCCGCGTTCCGTGCTTCTAAGATCAAGCTGATTATCGGACTGTTTTTGACCGTTATTCTGTTCTTGTATGAGAATCTTACGCTGTTCGGTGTGCAGTTTGCCGGCGCACTGGACCCGGCTGTGTACCCGGTTGTGTACATCATGATGAGTTTGCAGCTCATGCTTCTGGCATGTGCGGTGGCCTATGAGCAGATCTTTGCCGGTTTCCGCAATCTGTTCACCGGACGTCCCACACCGGAGAGCGTAACCGCTCTTCTGGCCGTGTTCGGCGTGCTGTACTCTTTCTATGCCGCCATCGTTTCCGTACAGGGTGTCGAGCCGATCATGTACAACTTTGCCGTGGCACTTTGTGCGTTTATGTCTCTGGTCTTCTCCTATTTCAATACGAAGCGGGAGATCTTCAGCTTCAATATCGTATCTTCCAAGAAGCCGAAGTACATTTTCCATCGCATCTCCGCCATGGACGGTGCGCCGGAAAGCGAGGCCTTTGGCGCAACGGATGAGGACAGCCCCGACGTGCTTCAGATCCGCAAGACCGGATTTGTAGACGGCTATTTTGAGAGAACCACTTCCATTCTGCACTCCACCCGCATTTATGTGGCGGCTATGCTCACTTTGGTGATCGTGGCGGCGGTTCTTCTGGCTGTTTTGGGATTCATCGGCGGAAAGAGCGCGTATGAGGCGATCTCCATTGCCTATATCGCTGTGCTGGCTGCTGTGCCCATGTCCATGTTCTTTACATACAGCTATCCCTTCTGCAAGGCCAACAAAGAGGCTTACGAAAACGACAGCACCATCGTGGGTGAGGCGTCCCTGGAAGAGTATTCCGGATCGGCGATCGTTTCCTTTGACGATAACAACGTGTTCCCCTCCTACGGCGTTAAGGTGCAGAATATCAAGATCTACAACAACAACCGGATCGACCGGGTGCTGTACGCTGCTACCAGTGCGTTCTCCGTTGCCGGCGGACCTCTGAAGGACGTGTTCGAATTGGCTACCATGGAAATGGGCCACTCCGAGGATGTTACCATCGAGGGCGCGGGCGTGGGCTACCTGGATTGCACCGTGGATGGTCGCCGCTATACCTTCGGTCGGTATGACGTGCTGAGGGAGCGTGGCATTGAGCTTCCCGAGGAGAGCGCGGAGGAGGATTCCTACATCGAAGGAGATCTGAGCATCATGTATATGCTCCGCGAGGGCAATCTGATTGCAAAGATGTTCATCAAGTACGTGATGGATGCGGATTTCGAGTTCATTCTGCGTCAGTTCACGCAGAACGGCACCTGCGTCTGCATCAAGACCTACGATCCCAATATCGACGAGGCCATGATCTTCTCCAAGATCCACGGCAAGAAGTACCCGCTGAAGGTGATCAAGAATTACGAAAACACCACAGCCGAGGAGCGTATAGAAAGCGGTATCGTAACCCGCGGCACCACGAAATCCCTTCTGCAGGTGGTTTCCTACTGCGATATGGTGCTCAGCGTGAAGCGAACCAATATGGTTATCAGTATTGCCTCCGCCCTCGTCAGCCTGGTGATTCTGTTCATCATTTCTCTGTCGAACAATCTGGGAGCGGTAGGCTCCTGGATGATCGCACTGAATCAGCTGTTCTGGATGATTCCGGCCATGCTGACAGCCAAACTGTATATCCGATAACAATACGGAAAGGGGAGGACGTTCCTCCCCTTTTCTTCAGGAGTGTGACATATGAGAGAGGATATTCGCTCTTTTTTGGATCGGGTGGAAAAGCCCGGCCGATACACTGGCGGTGAGCCGGGTTCGGTGTATAAAGATCTGTCCGATGTAAAACTGCGGGTGGCATTTTGCTTCCCCGACACCTATGAGATCGGCATGTCCAATCTGGGTATGCGGATCCTTTGCCGCGCCTTCAACGAGTTGGATCACGTCTGGTGCGAGCGGGTGTATGCCCCTTGGGTGGATATGGAAAGGGAAATGCGGGACAGACACATTCCCCTGTTCACCCATGAAAGCGGGGATGCCGTGGGCGATTTTAATATCGTCGCCTTTACCTTGCAGTACGAAATGTGCTATACCACCGTTCTCAATATGATGGATCTGGCGGGCATTCCTTTGCGCCATACCGAGCGCGGAGAGGATTCCCCCATCATCCTGGCGGGCGGCCCCTGTGCCTACAATCCGGAGCCTATGGCTCCCTTTGTGGATATTTTCTCCATCGGAGAGGGTGAGGAAGCCTTGCCGGAATTGGCTAAACTGTATCTCTCCATGAAGGAAAACGGCACCTACACCAAATCCGCCTTTCTGCGGGAAGCGTCCCATCTGGAGGGATTCTATGTGCCCTCTTTGTATGAGGTCACCTATCATGCGGACAATACCGTAGCTGCTATCCGCCCCCTGTATCCCGATGTGCCCGAAAAGATCCGCCGCCGTGTGGTGGAGGATGTGGATCACACCGTGGTTCCCACCGATCCCGTTCTTCCTTATATTGAAACGGTGCAGGATCGGGTAACGCTGGAGGTGTTCCGCGGCTGCGTGCGTGGATGCCGCTTCTGCCAGGCCGGCTTCATCTCCCGTCCGGTGCGTGAAAAATCCGTGCCGGTGCTGTGCGATATTGCCAAGACCACCGTGGAGAATACGGGATACGATGAGATTTCCCTCATGTCCTTGTCCATCAGCGATTATACGGAGATCAGCCACCTGACGGACGAACTTCTGGAATGGACTGATGAGAAAAAGGTCAATCTGGCCCTTCCGTCCCTGCGGGCGGACAGTTTCAGCCGGGAATTGATGGATAAGATCTCCGGCGTCCGCACATCCACTTTGACGTTTGCTCCCGAAGCCGGTACACAGCGCCTGCGGGATGTGATCAATAAAAACGTCACCGAGGAAGAGATTTTGAACGCCTGCCGTATCGCCTTTGAGGCAGGCAAGACCCAGGTGAAGTTGTATTTCATGATGGGCCTGCCCGGGGAAACCTACGAGGATATCGCGGGTATTGCCGATATTGCCAAGCATGTGCTGGATACCTTCTACCAGACTCCCGGACGCAACCGGGCGAGAGCACCTCAGGTCACTTTGAGTGTGGCCTGCTTTATTCCCAAGCCCCAGACTCCCTTCCAGTGGGAAGGGCAGGACACCATGGAATCTTTGGCGGAAAAGCAGAAATTCCTTATGAGCAAGATCACCGACCGGAAAATCCGCTACAATTACCACGATGCCCGCACCTCCCATCTGGAGGCTGTGTTTGCCCGCGGCGACCGCCGGCTGGGGGATGCTCTGGAATTGGCACAGCGGGAGGGCATGCGTTTCGATGCCTGGGAGGAATTTTTCGACTACGACAAGTGGATGGACGTGATAAGCCGCTGCGGCCTGGATCCCGATTTCTATGCAAACCGCACTCTCCCCGACAGCGAGATCCTTCCCTGGGAGATCATCGAGTGCGGCGTCAATAAGGAATTCCTGTTGCGGGAGCGTCATAAATCCCAGGCGGGCGATACCACACCCGGATGTCACGAAAAATGCTCCGGATGCGGCGCCAACGGGGGAATCGATCCCTCTGCCTGCACCTGGTGCCCCGGCGGAAAATCCTCAAAACCGAAGCCGGAGACGCCGAAAGAGGAGAAAACTCCCCGCACCCCGGCAGTCCGTCCTACCCCCGGCTTTGCGGATCCCGGTACCCAAAAAGTAGCATACCGCAATATCCGCGTCCGCTTCGTGAAAGAAGATCCTGCATTGTATATCGGTCATCTGGACGTGGCTCGGGTGATGGCTCGCGTGGTCACCCGATCCGGATTGCCCGTGTATTATACAGAAGGATACAATCCCCGCCCCAAACTGGTCTTTGCCTCTCCCTTGTCTGTGGGATGCGGCAGCGACTGCGAGATCATGGATATCCGCGTTCTCCCGGAGGTGACGGATGAAGAAATCCTCGCCGCGCTGAAGGCGGTGGAGATCAAGGGCCTTACGGTGACGGACGTGTATGAGGCCAAATCCAAACTGACGGAGATCACCGATGCAGCTTACCGACTGCGGATCCACTCTCCCAAAGCATCCGCAGAGTACGCCAAAATCGTAGAGGAGCGATTCCACTCTCCCGTGATCATGATGAAAAAATCCAAGAGCGGAGAGAAAGAGGTGGATATCACCACGCTGATCCGGTCGATGACGGCTTCCTGTGAGGAAGCGGACGGTGTGCTGGTGGTGGATTGCACTCTGGCCTGCAGCAGCAGCGAGTATCTGAATCCTTCCTACGTGGCGGATGCTATTGCCAAAGAAACGGATCTGATCACCGAGGATACCTGGCGTGAAACGGTGCGTTGCGCGCTTCTGCGTGCGGACGGCACGGAATTTCGATAACTGATTTCATGGGGCGTGCTGCGGTGCGCCCCCTGTTTTTGAAAAAATCCCGAAATTGCAAAAAAACTTGCAAAAACCCCTTGACAAACGAGGGGAAAGTCAGTATAATACTTGTGTTGATCCAAAGACAGCAGGTTCCGGTAAAAGCGAACGCTTTCCTGCCGAGGAGAGATTTAATATGTATGTATTATGTCTTTTTTCGGCCTGCCGGAAAAAGACATTTTTTGTTGCCTGCGGTCTATGAGCAAACTT
>JAZSCY010000190.1:0-4332 GCA_045530875.1 Eubacteriales bacterium | reverse complement strand
GGATCTTCCTCCTGAGGCTGTGCCCAGTGATGATCCAGCGACGCATAGATGCGGATATTTTTCCAGATCACGGAGGCACACTGCCATGCGATTCGCAAAGCGGCGGTGTACATCTCCGCAAAGGTGTGCATTTCGCACTCGCCCACATTGGCCCAGATCCAGGGAGAGTTGACCTCGTTGCCCACGATCATGCCGGTGATATTGCCGTACATGCTATCCTCCCGGGTATACCGATCGGCCAGGAAGGACACGAACGCCCGATAGTAGGCACATCCCTCCTCCCGAAAAGTGTCAAAGAGGGAGGCGGCCCCCTCCTCAAAACCGGGATGGCGGATCTTATCCCAAAAATCTTCCCCCACTTGGGTGAGCCAGCTTTGGCTGTTGAGCAGGATCAGATTCACACTCACACCCGCCTCAGACAGGGGCTTGATGCATCCGTCCGTATACTCGGCCACACGGCGGCGGATGTAGTAATCCTTTCCCTCAAAGCGGTAATAGAGGGTGTTGCCGCCGTCGGGGTATTCCATCATGAAATCTCCCAGATTCACGCTCAAAGCGGCATGACGGATGCCCAATGCCAGCGCATCCTCTACCTGGGTGACGTGCAGTCCTTTTTTGGAGGATATTTCCGGGAAAGGGTACTCTCTTGCGGCGGGCAAAATCTGCTCTACGTACTTTTTGCCGCCCACCTCTCCGTTTTTATCGGCCACCACATAGCAAAAGGAAATACCGTCCCGGCCGGAAAGACGGCGGGCCAGAGTAAAACCGTCCCCGCTGACCGTCATGGAGAGAGAACAGATCTCCACCTCCTCGCCCAGGGCAGGGGAGTACATGGATACGCGGAGTTTTTCCGAGAGGACGGGGGAGTCCAGGGTGAATCGGATCTCCTGATCCGTGGCAGTGATCTGTGTGATGTTCATGGGCACCGCTTCCTTTTGGCATTGTTTTTTTGTATTGTAATATAATTTCACTCGGATGTCAAGCCGATGGGACCGATCGGTGTCAAATCCCCCGCGGACGGGGTAAGTTTTCGTTTGGGAATTGACATTTGCCACATTATTATGTATAATCTACTCTGAAGTATTAGATGCATTTTGCCCCGAGGGAGAATACATATATGACGTTTTCCGGCGCATCGTTTCTGTTTTTGTTTTTACCGGTGAGCTTTCTTCTGTATCTTTTGACACCGTCGCTTCGTATGAAAAATACCCTGCTGGCTCTGGTCAGCGTGTTTTTCTACGCATTTGGCGAGCCTGTATATGTAATTCTGCTCCTCATTTCTGTGTTGATGAACTATGCCTTTGCCTGCCTGGTGAATCGCACCCACAGCAAGTGGATTCTCGGCGTGTCCGTTGTTTTGAATCTTCTTATGCTGGGCGTGTTCAAGTATGCGGCTTTGGCGGTGGAAACGGTGAATCTGATTCCCGGCGTATCCCTAAGTGTACCCGCCATCGCTTTGCCTATCGGTATTTCGTTTTATACGTTTCAGATTCTTTCCTACGTGGTGGATGTGTACCGTGGCGATGCCCAGGTGCAGACCAACGTGGTGGATCTTCTTCTGTATATTTCGTTTTTTCCGCAACTTATTGCCGGCCCCATCGTCAAATATCACGATATCGATCAGCAGATCGCCTGCCGTACTCTGACGGCGGAGGGCTGCTCCCTTGGTGTGCGCCGTTTTATCGTGGGATTGGCGAAAAAACTGCTTTTGGCCAATGCCTGCGGTTTGATTGCCGATACCGCCTTCGGGGCAGAGAACCCCGGCACCGCCCTGGCCTGGCTGGGTGCGGTTGCCTACTGCTTGCAGATCTATCACGATTTTTCCGCCTATTCCGATATGGCCATCGGTCTCGGTGCCATGTTCGGTTTTGCGATTCCCGAAAACTTCCGCTATCCGTATGTGTCCGGCAGTGTGCAGGAGTTCTGGCGTCGCTGGCATATCTCCCTCTCCACCTGGTTCAAGGAATATCTGTACATTCCCCTGGGCGGAAACCGATGCGGACGTGCCCGGAAATTGCTCAATAAGACCATCGTATTCTTCTGTACCGGATTGTGGCACGGTGCCAGCCTCAGCTTTATTCTGTGGGGATTGTGGCACGGCGCGTTCCTCATTCTGGAGGATTTCGTCAAGCCCAAGAGCAGAAAATGGCTGTCCGTTCTGTGGCGGCCGGTGACGCTTTTCGCCGTTTTGTTCGGCTTTGTTTTGTTCCGGGCGGAATCTCTGCCCGCGGCGGTGGATTATTTTGGTGCCATGTTTACATACGCCCCTATCACCTCCGCCTTCGCCTCCTGTGTGCAGGGATACGATCTGTTTATGCTGGCCGTGGCGGCTGTGTTCTCCTTGCCGGTGATCCCCTTTGTGCGTGATCGCATCGGCCGCCGTGCCTCCCATGTGATCGGCTATGCGGCGAGTGCGCTTTTGTTTGTCGCCTGCGTGATCACTTTGTCCTCCACTACGTTCAATCCGTTTATCTATTTCCGCTTCTGAGGGATGTAATGAAAAAAACTTTCCATATTTTGTATTGCGGCGTGTTCATCGCGCTGTGCCTGGCCCTTGGCCTGGGTGCTTTCCTTCTTCCCACGGATGCGGCGGGAGAGGGACGGGATCTGGCGCCATTCCCCGCCTTTGTGACGGAGGGGAAATTCAATAGCGATTTTTTCAACGAGTTTGATGCCTGGCTCACGGATCATTTTACCGGACGCCGCCAGTTTATCAATATGAACAGCACCGTCATGGAGCAGGTATTTCACACCGGCAGCGATCAGGTGATCGTGGGCGAGGACGGATTTCTGTTCTATTCCGAAACCGTGGCCGATTACTGCGGGGAGAGTGTGCTTGACGGGATGCAGATCGATGCCATCGCCGATTCCCTGAAGGAGATGGCGGAGGAAGCTGCCGGCTACGGAGCAAAATTGATCGTGGCGATCGCTCCCAACAAAAACACGGTGTACGGGGAATATATGCCTCAGGCCTACCGTGCGGTGCGGGAGAATCTGGGCGGTGAGTCCAATATGGATCTTCTCTATGAGGCGCTGGCGGAACGGGGCGTTCTGTTCGCGGATCTCCGTCCTTGTTTGGCAAACGCCGAAGTTGATACATACCACAAACGGGATACTCATTGGAACGGTGCCGGTGCGCTGGCGGCGTACCGTGCGATCCTTGGGAAGCTGGAATTTTCCCGGGAGGATTATTCCGCCTATTCTCTGATCCACACCACGGATTTCCCCGGAGATCTGGATGAGATGCTGTATCCCGGCGCGGGCAAGACCGACGGCAATTATATGCCGGAATACGATTTCTCCGGTGCCTATATCTATACGTCCGCCGGTAATTCCCCCATGGATATGACGATCACCACCCGTTCCGGCGGAGAGGGAAGTCTGCTCATCTTCCGTGACTCCTTCGGCTCGGCGCTGATCCCCTATTTTTCCGCATCCTTCCGGGATGTGCGTTATGAGCGGGCCATGCCTTACCGCATCCATTTGCTGGCACGGTACCCCGCCGATGCTGTTATTATCGAAATCGCGGAGAGAAATATTCCGCTTCTTTTGCCCGATACCGCCGCAGATGGCGGCCGATAAGGAGGTAATGAACTTGTCGAAACCGATCCGGCTTGCCGCAGTCTTTGCCGCAGCCGCTTTG
Organism: Eubacteriales bacterium; assembly: GCA_045530875.1. GTDB lineage: Bacteria > Bacillota > Clostridia > Oscillospirales > CAG-272 > SIG701. The sequence continues at coordinate 689 of JAZSCY010000190.1, read as the reverse complement.
CTTCTGCCCCTGAGCGGATGTGCTACCCGCGCAAACGGAGGCTATTATTACGAAAACCACAGTTTTCGGAATTTTGATATCCGCTCCCTTCATGGGGACGCGGAGGACGCTGCCCTTACGGATGTGAAGAACATCTCTCTGATCACCCAGGACAGCGTGTCCGGCAATACATCCGTGAAGACGGAGGAAGAGGCGTTTCATCCGGCCACTGTGGACGGAAAAATGCTGAACGTGTACGTCAGCCCCACCAAATCCAGCCGTGTGGCCATGAATCTGGGCATCGGCGAGGAGATTGAGCTGGCGTATTACAACAATGCCTTTCTGCAGGTGAAGAAGCAGGGCGTGCTTCTGGGATACTGCGAGGCGGGCGGCGTATACAGCGGTGTGTGGGATAATTATTACGGTTTTCTTCCCGAGGAATCCGGTATGGCCAAGAATAAGGACAGCGTGCTGGTTCCCGCCACCTCTCATCTGGTGGACGTGCGTCTGTATACGGATAAATTGGAAATCAAGATGAAGCTGGCGACCAACGGAACCTCCATCGGTGAGCCCTTCTATCATCGCAATCTCTGCATGCTGCAGGAGGATACTCTGGTAAAACTGCTGGAGGCGGTGGAATTGTTTGAGGCGGACGGATACAAAGTGGTGATCTACGATGCCTACCGTCCCACCAGCGTGCAGCAGAGATG
>JAZSCY010000118.1:0-2063 GCA_045530875.1 Eubacteriales bacterium | reverse complement strand
CATCCTCTACAGAAGCGAGCGTTCCCGCTCCCGTGAGATGAACACCCGTCTCATGAAAATTTACGAGGACATCACCTGGTCCAAGGCCGCCGACAGCGATATCAAGCGTGAAAACGCCAATATTGACGGCGATACCGCCATGGGCAGCATGCTGAAGTTCGGCAGCGAGGGCGCAAAGCAGTTTTACGATATGTTCGTCCTCAAGCCCGAACACGCCCGCGCCCACCGTGAAGGCGATATCCATATCCACGATCTGGATTTCCTTACTCTGACCACTACCTGCTGTCAGATCGATCTTCTGAAACTGTTTGAAAACGGATTTTCTACCGGCCACGGATTCCTTCGTGAGCCCAAGGATATCCGCAGTTATGCCGCTCTGGCCTGCATCGCCATCCAGGCAAACCAGAACGATCAGCACGGCGGTCAGTCCATCCCCACTTTTGATTACGCTATGGCTCCCGGCGTGAAGAAGACCTACAAAAAGCTCTTTGCGGACGGCGTTGTGAAGGCGCTGGCACTGGTCGGTGCGGACGAGCCGGAAGCTGCCAAGGATGCCATCCTGGCTGAGCTGGCAGGAAAGGGAATTACTCCTTCCCTGGGCACTGCCCGTGAAGTGGAGAATGCGCTGCAGATTGCCCTTGTAAAATACTGTCAGGACGATGCTGCCCGCGTGGCCTCCGTCATCATTTCCTTCACCCAGAAGGAAGTGGAGCGGGCTACTTACCAGGCTATGGAAGCTCTGGTGCACAATCTGAACACCATGCACTCCCGCGCCGGTGCCCAGATTCCTTTCTCCTCTCTGAACTATGGTACGGATACTTCCCCTGAGGGACGCCTCGTTATGAAGAGCATCCTGCTGGCCACTGAGGCCGGTCTGGGTAAGGGCGAAACCCCCATCTTCCCCATCCAGATCTTCAAGGTGAAGGAAGGCATCAACTACAATCCCCAGGATCCCAACTACGATCTGTTCAAACTGGCGTGCCGCGTATCCGCCAAACGCCTCTTCCCCAATTTCTCCTTCCTGGATGCGCCCTACAACGCACAGTATTATAAGGAAGGCGATATCAATACCGAGGTGGCATATATGGGATGCCGTACCCGCGTGGTGGCCAACTACTACGATCCCGACCGGGAAATCGTAACCGGCCGAGGCAATCTCAGCTTCACCTCCGTAAACCTGCCCCGCATCGCGATCAACGCCCGCGGCAACGTGGATTGGTTCTTTGAGGAACTGGAAAGAAAAGTACAGCTGGTAATCACTCAGCTTCTGGAGCGCTTCAAAATCCAGTGCGGCAAGAAGGTGCGCAACTATCCCTTCCTGATGGGCAACGGAATCTGGATGGATTCCGATAAGCTGGGCGTGGATGACACGTTGGAAGAGGTACTGAAGCACGGTACTCTGACCGTGGGCTTCATCGGATTGGCCGAAGCACTGAAGGCGCTGATTGGCGTCCACCACGGCGAGAGCGATGACGCACAGGCCTTGGGTCTGGAGATCGTTGGTTTCATGCGCCGACTGACCGACGAGGCAACGGCCAAATACGGTCTGAACTTCTCTCTGATCGCAACGCCCGCTGAGGGACTCTCCGGCCGCTTCGTCCGTATGGATAAGAAGAAGTTCGGCGAGATTCCCGGCGTGACCGACCGCGACTACTACACCAACTCTTTCCACATTCCCGTGTACTATGGCATCTCCGCTTACGAGAAGGTGAAGAGGGAAGGTCCCTATCATGCGCTGACCAACGGCGGTCACATCACCTACATCGAACTGGACGGAGATCCGCTGGAAAATCTGGACGCATTTGAAGATATCGTCCGCTGCATGAAAGAAACCGGCATCGGCTACGGCGCCATCAACCATCCCGTAGACCATGACCCGGCCTGCGGTTACACCGGTATCATCGGCAACACCTGCCCCGGCTGCGGCAGAGAAGAAACTGCAGAAGCACCCTTTGAGCGGATCCGCCGCATCACCGGTTACCTGGTGGGCACGCTGGATCACTTCAACAACGCCAAACGTGCCGAAGAGCGGGATCGTGTAAAGCACACCGTCCGCAGCGAAA
>JAZSCY010000249.1:0-1547 GCA_045530875.1 Eubacteriales bacterium | reverse complement strand
CACCGGGCGGGGGGTGATGCCCTCGGCCAGGGATACCAGATCCTTGGTCATCACGCCGTCCGTGAGCGTCTCGATGCAGGCGGCCTCCAGCGCATCGGCGTAGGCCATCAGCTCCGGAATGTTGTCCATCTCGCCCCGCTTGCGGAGGGCGCCGGACCATGCATAGATGGTAGCCATGGGATTGGTGGAGGTTTCCTCCCCCTTCAGATAGCGGTAATAGTGGCGGGTTACGGTGCCGTGGGCGGCCTCGTACTCATAGCATCCGTCGGAGCTGACCAGAACGGATGTCATCATGGCCAGAGAGCCGAAGGCGGTGGAGATCATGTCGCTCATCACGTCGCCGTCGTAGTTCTTGCAGGCCCAGATGAATCCACCCTTCGATCGGATCACGCGGGCAACGGCATCGTCGATCAAGGTGTAGAAATAGGTGATACCGGCGGCCTCAAAGGCTTCTTTGTAATCCGCCTCGTAGATCTCGGCGAAGATATCCTTGAATGTGTGGTCGTAGACTTTGGAGATGGTGTCCTTGGTGGAGAACCACAGATCCTGCTTAGTGTCCAGGGCGAACTGGAAGCAGGCATGGGCGAAGGAGCGAATGGAATCGTCCTTGTTGTGCATACCCTGGATGATGCCCTCTCCCTTAAAATCAAAAATGGTCTGGCGGGTTTCCTTGCCCGCCTCATCGGTGAATACCAGCTCCGCCTTACCAGCCCCTGGCACGCGGAATTCCGTATTCTTGTACACATCGCCGTAGGCGTGACGGGCGATGGTGATGGGAGCTTCCCAGGTGCGCACCGACGGCTTGATGCAGTCGATCAGGATGGGCGCGCGGAACACGGTGCCGTCCAAAATGGCGCGGATGGTGCCATTGGGGGATTTCCACATCTCAGAGAGGTTGTACTCCGTCACCCGCTGGGCGTTGGGAGTGATGGTGGCGCATTTTACGGCCACCTTGTACTTCTTATTGGCCTCGGCGGCGGCGATGGTAACGGCGTCCTTCGTGCGCTCTCTCTCCACCAGGCCCAGATCGTAATACTCAGTCTTCAGATCCACGAAAGGCAGGATCAACTCATCCTTGATCATCTTCCACAGGATGCGGGTCATCTCGTCCCCGTCCATCTCGACCAGGGGCGTTGTCATCTTGATTTTTTCCATCATTCATTACCTCCGAATATATAGGAAAAAGATTGGGTTGTGTTTTCCGTATGGGAAAGTTTCGCGGGGGAGGGCAGGCACCATCTCAAACGCCGAAGTTTCCTGCCCTCCCCCAGATAAAGCTATCTAAGACAAAGCACAGTCGGTACCCCCACCCAACCTCCTTGGCTCTCCATCTTTGATGACGAAGGGAATATGTCCTCTTCCTTTGGCGGGAGCCAAGGAGATGGGGGCCCGGGGGAAGAAACTTCGGCGCTTGAGATGGTTCTTCCCCCGGAATATAGGACAAAAGTTTTGCATTTACTGATCGCGAGTTGCTGTCGCTTCTACACTGAATATAGACCAATCAACTTAAATCAAGTCGGATCGTAGCCATGTCGTTCTGTGAGCCA
>JAZSCY010000318.1:0-3097 GCA_045530875.1 Eubacteriales bacterium | reverse complement strand
TCTTTGTGCCTGGATCTTTCGCTGGATCTTCTGAAGTTGGATATTGAAGGCAAGGAGGCAGCCGCTCTTTGCGCTTCCTGTGAGACGGTGCGCCGGGATCGTCCTGCTTTGGCGGTATCTCTGTACCACCGAAGCGAGGATCTGTTCTCCCTCACCGCCCAGGTTTCGGATATGTGCGGCGACGGATATTCGTATCATTTGCGCCGCGTTCCCTGCTTCCCTTGCTGGGATCTGGTGCTGTACGCCGTGCCGGACAGACTGAAGAAAACATAAAATATCCCGTAACGCGTTTTTGCGTTACGGGATATCTTTTTATTCACTCAGCAAAACTTCCCGGTTGGTTCCGTAGAAAATGTCGTCCTTTTCTGCCAAAATGGAGCAGAATTCCTCCATCTTCTCCCAGGAATCGCCCCGGTCAAATTCGTAGGAATGGCCCCAGATGTAGAACAGCTTCGGTGTATCCGGCTTCAGTTCCACAAATTCATGGGCCATGCGGAACAGATTATCCCAGCCGCAGTTGTGATACACAGTAGGCCGGAACTCCAGAAGATTCTCCGTCTGCAACTCAAAAGAGTTGGAGGACAAAAGGGTTCTGGCATAGCGGATGCCGGTGTGCTCCTGCAGCAACTTGATCACACGCTGGTCGTAGTTTTGCCCGCCGTTGGGATAGGCCAATCCAACCACATCGTACCCTACGATCTCAGACAGCGCCCGACGATCCTCCTCCACCTCACGAATCACATCCTCATCCGACAGGTTGGGAAGCATCGCGTGGGTCAAGGTATGTGCCGCCACCTCGTGTCCCCGATACAAAGCCTCGATCTCCGATGCTCTGGGGACCACGCGCGGGATAGTCATACCGCCGAAGAAGAATGCGGTGGCGGATCCCAGCATATCGGAATTCAGATTGAACGTGCCCTTGAGTCCGTATTTATTGAAAATCTTCAAAAGTCGGCGATCCTGGAACACGCCGTCGTCGTAACTGAACGTTACCGCCTTCATTTTTCCGTGAAACATACTTGTCCTCCCAATCAAAGATTGTATTGTAAAGTCCCCTCATACCGGGGGTTCATCAAATCGGATTCATACACGTAGATGTTTCCGTAACTCCAGTTGTAGTCACTGCCGCCATGTCGGTCAAAGGTCATCCACATATATTTGGTGCGGCTGCCGCAGGGGATGGGAATGATCGTGCCCCATCCACGGAATCCGCCGTCATCGTAATCGCAGCGCAGATCGGTAGCGTGGGACAGATCCGACAGATCGTACACGTTGTAATGAGCACGGCGGTCAAAATCCGATCCGCAGCAAAAATACAACTTTCCGCCGATGCGCAGGATGGATCCGCCCGTATTGGCACCGCTGCGGGTTTTGTCCTTGTATACGTATCCGTCAAAAGGTCTGTCCGACTCGAACAGGAAATACCGGTACGGATGCTTGCCGTTCTCATCCACCCCACGGCAGATGGTCATATACCATTTGCCCGTCTCGCGGTCATACACAAAATCCGGATCCTCATCCCCCGATTTCGCCATCCAAAGCGTATCGTCACTCAGCGTGGCGGTAAAGGATGCATCCACCCCCGCATGGCTGGCCAGAGTATCCCTCGTATTTGCTACGGTATTCTCCGTTTTCATCAGTTTGGCATCGATCACATGGATGCCGTAACGCAGATCTGCCAAGGATGTGCCGTGACACAAAACATGGCCGTGGGAGAAGGAGCAGGCCCAGATATACCACTCATTGGTGGAGCGGTTGAACAAGACGGAGGATGCCACATCGGCGCACCAGAGATCATCTCCGCAATCGAAGAAGATCGCCCCCTCCAACTTGAATTCGCATCCGGAGGGATTCCAGGAGATCACCGTCTGAAATCCACCTGCCTCCAGTCGGGAGGACATGGTCATGAACACTTTTCCGTCCGAGAGAATCGGCGTACCGTCCTCGTAGCGGATCGGTTTCATATCCGCATGGCTGACACCGGCTTCCAGATAATATTCCACAGAATCAATGGCAGCGCCGCCGCCCGGAGCTGCCGTAACATACAATCCGGCCACGGAGCTGATAAAAGTGCCGTAACGGAGGATGTGGGAAAAGGCGGGAAGATCCAATTTCAAGGCGATCTGCGGCTTTTTATCGCTGCAGATATACACGTCAAAGCACTTGCCGCGTGCCGTTACACTGAAGCGCATACCCGGCACAAAATCTGTCTCAAACGGCTGCATGACAACGCCCTGAGAAACACCCCCCACGATCACTTCGTAGCCGGGTGCCACCTTTCCGTTCTGCTCTCCCAGAAAGATCCGCACCTCCGGCTCATTCTCCTTGGTGTACGCGGACCGATCCTCAGCCTTGGCACAGAAGGTAAATCCTACGCCGCAGTCCCTCATGGAACGGAGTGTCACCTCATAGGAGGCATAGGGAAAATGCTGTCCCAGAAGCCGGCTGTATGCCACACATTCACTTGTAGAATTGCGGAATGTGTACCGTCCGTCACCGGTATGCTCGTCGATTCCCTGAAAATCCTCCGAAAGTATCGGATACGGATCGCCCCGATCCGTATGGAGCCAATCCTTGAAAAAACTCATTTCGCCCAATTTCATACGCAGATTCTTATAAGGATTGATGGAAAATTTCCGTCGGAATTTCATGTCGTACAACGAATGCAACGTCTCCATAACCGCACCTCCAACTGTGTTTTTTTCATTATAGCAAACCGGAATTACCCTGTCAATCGATTCCAAAAAAGTGGTGAGGATTTCTTCACCGGCGGCGATTTTCGGCATAGTATGAACTGAGGTGTCAAAAATATGCCGCACTTCAGAAAGGAAAAAGTCATGAACGATATAAAAATCTGTGTACTTGGCGGCGACACAAGACAGCTTGCCCTTGCCCATCACCTCGCCCTGCGCGGATATGAGACAGCCGTATGGGGATTGCCCTCCGCTAAAGAAAGCGACACCGTCAGCGCCTATTGTGCCAATTTCAGCGGCGTGCGCTGTGCCGATCCGGAAAGTGCGGTCAGCGGCTGCCGCGCTGTCATACTGCCTCTGCCCGCCACCACCGACGGCGTGCGGGTAAACTGCGTCCCGCCGGA
>JAZSCY010000121.1:0-1562 GCA_045530875.1 Eubacteriales bacterium | reverse complement strand
TTTGTACGCGGGGATTCTATGCACAGGAATTATGGATGATATTTCCGTCCCAGATAAAAGATGTCCGTTTACAAAAACGTCACACCCTACCGGTGCAGTCAATGTGACGGAATAGTACAAGGCTTCCGGATAGAATACACGGTAGTTATTCCCCTCCGCATGTACCTCAAGAGAATGACTCTCCATCATTGCGGTAACCTCCGGGACAGACAACAGCCCGGGAACGATGTATGTACATTCCGTCGGCAGTTCACTGTCAGGATTTTCCCAGACGGAAGCTGTGTATTTCTTTCCGTCGGAGGTGATATACTCTTTTCCGACAAGTATACCGTTAATGTACACACTCGCTTCAGACGGTGCATTGATTGTATAGATCTCTTCCCTGCCGTCCGGATAGTGAAAGCCGACACCGCCATCGATTGTCTCCGGCGTACAGGAAACATCCTCCAAAACACATTCCACACTCGGCGTGGAATACAATTCCAGCGTATATGCTGTGCAGTCGGTGATTGCGTTTGCCTCAAACTCGCTGGCAAAAGGATATTTCGCGTTGTTTTCTGTTATATATGTGTCATCCAAGGGGATTCCGTTTACAGTTACTTCGCTTCCGCTGGGCACGACAATCTGCATCGGCGCTGGCTTCGCCATAACATTCTCGGGAATCACCTGGATCTCATCGACGGACCAGGTAGAAAAACCGTATTTTCCCCCGTCTGCACTTTTCAGCGCAAGCGTCGCCACATGAATGTCGCCTTTTAGCAAATGAAAGTGAAGCGTGTCTACTTCTATGGCAGAATAATCTTGCTTAGCAGTTAATTCTCCGTCCAGATTCATCAATGAACGTAGATATACTTCTGCAATCTTATCCTCGGATTCGAAAACAAGGTTGTCTTGAAGCGCAGATTTGAATAACTCAGTCCATGTCTCATCCGTCAAAGCGGCAGCATATTCTTTTGCGCAAACATCGGGCTGTGCTGCCTCGTATGCGCCCATGTAATCATAAAAGAGCAGGAAGAAGGAAATAATACCTACCAGAAGGGTGTTCGTGATAATTCCGTACACTCGCCAAAACAGCGAGGTGCGTTTTGCTCTGTTCATTGTCTTTTCACCAGAATCGTCGTAGCGACTACCCTTTCCCCAAACAGATATGCACTGGTTGTCAGATACTCTCCGTCCATAATCATAAGGGATGAAGATCCGCCGTCCAGGTTGGAGGCATTAACGGCTCCGTGCGCCAGCATAATAGAGGCCAAATCGTCCAAAGTTGCTCCCAGGCTGTCCACAGAGCGTCCATTTATTACAAGCAGAAGAATGGCTCCGTCTGCACGCTGTCCAATGGCCGTACGGGGATTCAATCCTCCGCCGAGTCCCCATTTGCCCCCGGCAGATTTTCCGTTGATCACCAGCGCAGGCCCGTAACTGGCTGCGTACTGCACACCGATATCCAAAGCACGTTGGGCGGTCATTGTTCCCACGTGCAGAATGCCGTTTTGATCCAGACCGGCCAGATTATAACTGCCGCCCGGTTCACCCCACATAAGTTTTCCTTCGTAGATCACAAG
>JAZSCY010000369.1:0-2855 GCA_045530875.1 Eubacteriales bacterium | reverse complement strand
ATTTTTCCGATGGGAGAGCCGAGGGCGGAGATGCCACTACCGGCAACATCCAGCTTTGCCTTCACTTCCCTTGCCTTCTCATCGCTCAGATCCGAGATATTGATCTCATCGATACCGCGGAGTTCGATCAAGTGCATTCCGTTTGCCTGAAGTCCTTTGATCTGTTCATCAAAAATCGGGGAATACTCGTCCGCAAACGCGCTCAATGTAAAGATAGCCATACGTCTGTTACCGCCTGAGCGGTACTCCTTTTTATGAATTTGCAACTATGCAAAAAACTACGGAATCAGTATACCAGTTCGGTGGAAACATTGCAATGCTAAAATCGGATTTTTTATTGGCTCTGGCGGAAATTATTTCAGTTCCACCACGGTAACGCCGTAATCGCCCTCGCCGTACACGCCGGCACGGTGCGATACAACACGGGAATCCTTTTTCAGATGATTCCAGATCGCGGCACGGAGAGCGCCGGTGCCTTTTCCATGGATGATGGTCACGGAATGGATAGAGGCCACCTGCGCCTCATCCAGGTATTTGTCGATCATAAACCAGGCGTCCTCACCGGTCTCACCGCGGACGTCGATCTCCGGCTTGAAGGTACGGTTGACCAGAGCACGGTGCTCCTTCTGGTTGCGTCTTTCCCGGCTCTCCTCTGTTTCTCCCTCGCCGATCAGGCGCAGATCCTTCACGTTGGCGCGGGTCTTTACCTGCCCCATACGGACGGACACGTTGCCGTTCTTATCGGGATTTTCCAGCAGCACGCCTGTAGTCCCCAGATTCTTATGACGAACCCGATCCCCCTTCACCAGATTCCGGGGCAGAACGTACTCCTCATCCTCTTCCTTATCGGAATAGGCGGCGTTTTCATAATCCCGCACACGGGCACGGATATTCTTCTTCGCCTCGGAAAGATGCTCTGCCAGCTTTTCGGAATCCCGTTGCTTCTGCAGTTTGTCCAGCTGATCGTAAATATAGTTGCTGGTAGCCTTGGCGCTGAGCACCATCTGCTCCGCCTGAGCCAGCATTTTTTCTGCATCCCGCTCGGCCCGGCCCAGCTTATCGGAAAGTTTTCGCTCCGCCTTATTCTTGAATTCCTCATACTCCCGGCGGAGCTGGGCTGCTTCCGCCTGCTCTGCTTCCAGCTGCATGCGGGTGTTTTCCAGTTTTTCGATAACTGCCTCAAAATTGCGGGAACCTGCGTCCACATAGCGGCGCGCCCGATCCACAATATTCTTCTGCAAGCCCAGTTTTTCCGATATGGCAAAGGCGTTGGATTTGCCGGGCGTGCCGATCATCAGTCGATAGGTGGGACGAAGGGTTTCCACATCAAACTCGCAGGAGGCGTTGATCACGTCCTCCGTTTCGATGGCGTAGGCTTTCAGTTCCGCATAATGGGTGGTGGCGGCACAGAGCGCTCCCCGTTTGCGCACCTCATCCAGGATGGAAATCGCCAGAGCGGCACCCTCCACGGGATCGGTACCTGCCCCCAATTCGTCAAAGAGGATCAGGGAGCGATCCGTCATTTTCTCCATGATAGGCACGATTCCCACCATATGGGAGGAGAAGGTGGACAAGGACTGCTCGATGCTCTGCTCATCGCCGATATCGGAGAAGATATCGTCAAAGATGCAGACCGTGGAGTTGGCGCGGGCAGGAATATGCAGTCCGGCCTGAGCCATAAGAGAAAACAGGCCAATGGTTTTCAAGGTAACGGTTTTACCGCCGGTATTGGGACCGGTAATCACCAGCATGCGGTAATTGTCGCCCAGTGCCACCGTAATGGGCACCACCTTTTTGGGATCCAGAAGGGGGTGGCGTGCTTCCATCAGGCGCATCTGCTGTTTATCCGACAGAATCGGCTCCGACGCATCCATCTGGAAAGACAGGGATGCGCAGGCGAAGATAAAGGCCAGATCGGTAATATTCAGATAATTCAGCGTAACGGAATGGGATATATCCGCACAGGCGGCAGACAATTCCGACAGAATCCGCTCGATCTCGTGGGTTTCGTTGCTTTCCAGGGTACGCAATTCATTATTGGCATCCACCACGGCCATCGGCTCCACAAACAAAGTGGCACCGGAGGAGGAGGTGTCGTGGATCAATCCCTTGACCTCGTTCCGGTATTCCGCCTTAACGGGGACAACAAATCGGCCGCCGCGGGTGGTGACGATATTCTCCTGCAGGAATTTGTTCATGGCACCGCCAGTGTATTTCTGCAGAAGATCCTTGATTTTGCTGTGGACGGCGCGGATTTTCCGGCGTATCTCCGAAAGGGCGGGCGAGGCCTCATCGGCGATCATATCCTCAGCGGGAATGGCACGGAAAATCCTCTCTTCCAGGAGGCGATTGGGCATAAGACGCTCAAAAATCTCGTCCAGCACCGTCTCAAAATCCCGCTCACCCCGGCTGTAATCCGACAGAGATCGGGCACAGCGGAGGACACCGGCAATATCCAGAAGTTCTCTGGGGCTGAGGGTAGCTCCCTTCTCTGCCCGCTCCAGTGCGGCGCCCACATCCTTCACACCGCCGAAGGCAGGCATTCCCTTCAGGACGACCAGCCGTTTGGCATCGGTGGTGCGGCAAAGGCGGCGGCGGATCGTATCCGGATCGTTATCCGGCATCAAATTGGCCGCCCGGGTCTTGGCTCCCTCTGTGGCGGCCAGTTGTACCAGCCGCTCACATATTTTATCAAACTCCAAGGTACGGAGTGTTTTCTGATCAAAACTCATTCTTTCTCCTTAAAAATCGGGTACACACTTACAAAAGAGATTTATAGAACTCCAGCGAATAAAAGCCGTGTTCAATGTGGTTCAAAAGATATTTTTCACACACGGATGCATACAGCCGTATCT
>JAZSCY010000125.1:0-9193 GCA_045530875.1 Eubacteriales bacterium | reverse complement strand
TGGATAAATACTTGCGTAAAATGGCGGGAGACAAGCCCCTCCCCTACCAGTAAAAAACCAACAAAAAGCACCGTATTCGCGGTGCTTTTTCATTCCCACTTCATCCCCTGCCACAGATCGTTTTCGTACAAATACCGATCCAGGGCATTCTCATAGGCCATCTTGTTCCGCACCCACATCGGCGCGATCAGCTGATCCCGCGGCGCGTCGGCTCCAATACGGCCGATCACCACTTGCGGCGGCAGATACGTGAGCTGATGGGCCGTCAGCGCCACCGCATCGCCCATCTCCATGGGATCGTATGCTCCCCGGCGGTGGATTCCCTCCATCACCGTGCCTCGAAGCACGCACAGAGTGTGGATCTTCACCTCATCGGGCAAAAGCCGCGCCGCCTCCTTTGCGGTGGCCAGCATCATGGATGCATCCTCTCCGGGCAACCCGTTCAGGATGTGCAGCCCGATGCGCACGCCCGACGATTTCCGAATCGCATCCAGCCGGGCGTATCCCGCGAGAAACGCTTCGTGACCGTATCCCCGGCGGATGGCAGCCAGCGTGTCGTCGTGCATGGTCTGCATCCCCAATTCGATCAGCAAAGGGATCTCCTTCGATACCTCCGAGAGCACCTCCAGCACTCCGTCCGATAAACAATCCGCCCGGGTGCCGATGGCCAGCATCACCGCACCGGGCAGACGGGCGCATCGGAGATACAGATTTCGCAGATCCTCCACGTCGCCGTAGGTGTTCGTGTTTGCCTGCAGATAGGGGATGTACCCGCTCGCCTGCCATTTGGCATCCGCCGCATCCCGCCCCCGCCGGTATTGCTCCTCAATCTCGCCCCGGGCGGTGAGGGAAGCCGATCCCCCGGCGCAGAAAACGCACCCGCCAAAGCCGCATGTGCCGTCCTTGTTGGGGCAGGAAAATCCACCGTCCAGGGGAATCCGGGCGATCTTTCCCCCAAAAGTGCGCCGCAGGTGATAGGCCGCCGTGTGATACCGCTTGTTGGTGTCCGAGAAAGAAAAAGGGTTTTTGTCCCGCTGCGTCATGTCCCGTTCCTCTTGCATTGGCGAATTTTTGCTGATATAATATACATAAGTATACCACATCACACGGAGGACGTCAAATGGAACAGATTTATACCATACCGGTCAACGAGGCTTTTGAAAAATCCATGGAGGATCCCACGGCGGGATGTCCCTTCTGCCGGCTGTACAATAAGCTGGAGCAGGACGAGTTGGATCTGATCCTGGGTGCGTCCATGATGGAGCCGGACGTGCGGGTGAAGACCAACGAGCTGGGCTTCTGCCGGGATCATTTTTCCATGATGATCCGCCGCCCCAAGAGATTGCCCCTTGCCCTGGTGCTGGAAAGCCATCTGGCGGAGCAGAATCAGAATCTGGGACGGGGCGCCATGTTCATCGGAAAAGCAGGGGAGAATGCGGCGAAGAAATTCACCACCCTGCAAAAATCCTGCTACGTGTGCGAGCGGATCGAGTACAATTTTGTCCGTATGCAGGAAACGGCGGCGCTTCTGTGGGAGCAGGATGAGGAATTCCGGAAAAAGACCGCGGCACAGCCCTTCTTCTGCCTTGCTCATTTCGGCGGATTTGTGACGGCGGCCAAGGCACGCATGGGACGGAAGACCTTTGCGGAGTTTTATAAATCCGTTTCCGAGATCGAGGGCAAGTTTATGGACGAGCTTAGCGCCGACGTCAGCTGGTTCGTGAAGAAATTCGACTATCGCTACGAGGAGGAGCCCTGGGGCAACGCCAAGGACGCGCCGGAGCGCGCCATTGATTTTTTGAATGGAAAAATCCACGTGAGTGAGGATAAACCTCAGCCGTAATCGCACGTCAGCCGCCTCACTCAGCGAGAAAGTCTTTCAAAATGGATGAGCCATTTTGAATCGGCTCGCCGACCGACTTTCTCCAAAGAGAAACATAATTTGGTTGAGGATAACAAAAAACTGTAATCGTAGGACAACCCCCCACCCCTGATTCCAATAAAATTTATATAAAATTTTAGGAGGCAATTTTCTATGGTACGCGAATATGAATTGAGTGACCAGGCCGGCAAAAAGCATGCGATGCATCTGCTCAAACTGCTGGCAATCTGCGCGGTGATCGTGATTTTCACCGCTTTTCTGGGGCTGAAACGGTGGCCGGAATCGGCGTATCCCTTTGTGTATCTGATGCTGGACGGTGTTGCGCTGTACTGCGTGATCGCCCTGACCTTCTTCGGCGGAAAACTGGACGGCGCCATCAACAAAAAGGAAGCGCAGAAGAAATTTTTGATCAAATCCGGCGCAATCGCCGCGGGCGCATGGGTGCTTTTGGCCATCCTCGGATTCCCCATGTGGCTGTCCGGCTTTGCGTTCATCGCGGACATCGTTCTGGTGGCTATGCTTTGTTTGCGGTTGTGGGAAATGCTGAAAAATATCTGGAAGATGCTGGACAACACGGATGCAAAAGGCCGTGACCTCACCTACCCGGGTGCCATTGTTCTCCACGATGTACATACCGCCGACGCGTTGACCTCTCCCTTCGGAAAAGTGCTGCTGTCGGGCAATGCCGTGCTGTTCGTTTTGCCGGAGAAGAACGGCGGATATGTGGAAGTACAGCCCAACGGCACCATGTCGCTGAAGAAAAAATCCTTCTTCGGCAATCAGGAGAAGGAGAACAAGCTGGATGCCAGCACCGTGATCGCCCAGGCCGAGGATGGCATCCGCCGTGTGATTCGCCTCATTGAGGAGGGCTGCAAGAAGCAGGGCGTGCCCGTGCCGGAGCTGACGTACAATTACATGCTGTTCATGCCTAATTTCGAGCGTCGTAACGTGGCGTGGGATCTGGCAAGCTTTTCGAATCTTCCCACCGTCCACTTCTGGAACGAGGAGAAGAAGTACCAGGAATATCTGAAAAATGCGGCCAAAGCGGATTATTTCTGCGGCCGTGCCTGCTACACCGCGGGGGAATTGCAGACGGTACTGCAGACCATGAATCAGACTTGCGGCATCCCCCGCGCCGAGGAGAATATGCCGGAGAAGATCGCCGGAATTCTTGCCCGCGCGTGCGAATTGACGGAGAAGAATTGAGGTAAGCATATGGAAGTCAAACAGTTTCGTCCGTTCAAGTTGGGACTGTTCAAGAGATGCATGTATTACGAAACCGATTGCGGTCGGTACAGCCTGCTTTTGGATTGCCAGGGCGGCGAATTGAATCTGTTCTGCCAGGATAAGGAAACAGACAGCTCCTGCCTGGTGATTCTGGGCAGACCGTGGCGTTTTCGCAAAGAGTATTTCCAGGTGAAGGTCAACGACGAGCGGTTCCACGTTCGGTATAAGTACAGTCGCGTGGTGTTCAATTTCAAGAATTACACCTGCGCCTCCACGGAGGAGTATCCGGCTCACGGTATGGGCAATTGGGCAGGCAATACCACCGTGCCATGGGACAACGCCTTCGACGATATGCGGTATTGAGAAACAGAAAAAAGGCATCGGCCAAGACCGATGCCTTTTTTATTATTACCTTACTTAAAATACTTCACCGCGGCCTCGAACATACGGATGTCGAAGTTGCCGGGCACGTTCTGGTACAGACCGGCACCGATTCGCTCGGAGTGGCCCATCTTACCGAATACACGGCCGTCGGGGGAGGTAATACCCTCGATGGCGGCGGCGGAGTTGTTGGGATTGTACTGAATGTCGTCGGTCACGTTGCCTGCCAGATCCACATACTGGGTAGCGATCTGACCGTTCTCGGCCAGTGCGCGGATGGTGGCCTCGTCCGAGAGGAAGCGGCCCTCACCGTGGGAGATCGGCACCGTGTAGATCTCACCGGGCTCGGTCAATGCCAGCCAGGGAGACTTGTTGGAGGTGATGCGGGTGCGTACCAGCTTGGACTGGTGGCGGCCGATGGTGTTGAAGGTCAGAGTGGGCGCATTTGCGTCGCCGTCGGTGATCTTGCCGTAGGGCACCAGACCCAGCTTGATCAGCGCCTGGAATCCGTTGCAGATACCGCACATCAGACCGTCCCGCTTTTCCAAGAGATTGGTCACCTGCTCCTTTACAGCCGCGCCGCGGAAGAAGGAGGTGATGAACTTGCCGGATCCGTCGGGTTCGACACCGCAGGAGAATCCGCCGGGGATGAAGATGATCTGGGAATCGGCGATCTCTCGGGCGAAAGCCTCCGCCGAGCGGGCTACATCCTCGGAGGTCAGATTGCGAACGATGAACAATTTCGCCTCAGCCCCTGCCGCTTCCACTGCTTTAGCGGAATCGTACTCGCAGTTGGTGCCGGGGAATACGGGGATCAGAACGCGGGGACGGGCGATCTTCACCGCCGGTGCCGCACGTTTTTCACCCTTAAACAGCGGGATGTCCACCGCCTTGCCTGCCTGGGCGATGTTGCAGGAGTATACCTTCTCCAGCTTGCCCTCGTACAGATCGGACAATTCGCATCCGCTGATCTTTTCGCCACCCAACACGAAATTGCCGTGGGGAGCCGTTGTGCCCAAAATCTCGCCCTCGGTGCAGCCATCAGCCAGCTCGCATACAAAGGCGCCGTATGCGTAGGAGAACAGCTTCTCCAGAGTTACGGATGCATTAAATTCGAAGCCCAGACCGTTGCCCATGGCCATCTTCAGAACAGCCTCGGCAATGCCGGCGTAACCGGGGGTGTAAGCGGAGAGGATCTTTCCTTCCCGCATAAGGGCGGTGATCTTTGCGTACAAAGCTTTCAGAGATTCGGCGTCGGGAAGGCCGGCCTCCGTATAGGCGGGGGCAAACAGAGCCACGCGATGGCCGGCCGCCTTGAAATCGTTGGTGACGATCTCGTCCAGCTTGCCGGTGGTGACCGCGAAGGAAACGAGAGTGGGAGGAACATCCAGATCCTCAAAGGATCCACTCATGGAGTCCTTACCGCCGATGGAAGCCACGCCCAGATCCAACTGTGCGTCCAGCGATCCAAGCAGAGCGGCGAGGGGCTTGCCCCAGCGTGCGGGATCCTTGCCGGGCTTCTCGAAATATTCCTGGAAGGTCAGATATACATCCTCAAAGGAGGCACCGGTGGCAATCAGCTTGGAGATGGATTCCACCACTGCCAGATAGGCACCGCGGTAGGGGCTCATGCTGGCCACATCGGGATTGTAGCCCCAGGCCATGTAGGATACGGTGTCGGTGTCGCCGGTCTCGCAGGAGATCTTGTGAACCATAGCCTGAATGGGCGTGCGCTGATGCTTGCCGCCGAAGGGCATAAGCACCGTGCCCGCACCGATGGTGGAGTCAAAGGTCTCGGACAAACCTCGCTTGGAGCATACGTTCAGATCGGCCGCCAACGCCTTGTAGCCTTCCGTGAAGGAGGCGGGGGTAGCCATCTTTGCCACAGCAGCAGCGGGAGCAGCGACGGTGATGTGCTTCTCCGCACCGTTGGAGTTCAAAAATTCGCGGGAGATATCTACGATCACCTTGCCGCGCCACAGCATAGTCAGACGGGCGTCGTCGGTGACGTTGGCCACCACGGTAGCCTCCAGATTTTCTCCGGCCGCGATCTCGCAGAAGCGCTCTACATCGCCGGGCTCAACCACCACAGCCATTCTCTCCTGGGATTCGCTGATGGCCAATTCCGTTCCGTCCAGGCCCTCGTACTTCTTGGGCACCCGATCCAGATCGATGCGAAGACCGTCTGCCAGCTCACCGATGGCCACGGATACACCGCCGGCACCGAAATCGTTGCATCGCTTGATCAGACGGGATGCCTCGGGATTGCGGAACAGTCTCTGGAGTTTTCTCTCCTCCGGCGCGTTACCCTTCTGGACTTCCGCACCGCAGGAGGACAGGGATTCAGTGGTGTGGGATTTGGAGGAACCGGTAGCACCGCCGCATCCGTCACGACCGGTACGGCCGCCGAGCAGGATAACTACATCTCCGGGCGCGGGCACTTCGCGGCGCACATTTTCTGCGGGAGCGGCAGCGATAACGGCACCGATCTCCATGCGCTTGGCCGCATAGCCGGGATGATAGATCTCGTCCACCACGCCGGTGGCCAGACCGATCTGGTTACCGTAGGAGGAATAGCCTGCTGCGGCCGTGGTCACGATCTTGCGCTGGGGCAGCTTGCCGGGCATGGTCTCGGATACGGGGCGTGTGGGATCGGCCGCGCCGGTCACACGCATAGCGGCATATACATAGGAACGGCCGGACAAAGGATCCCGGATGGCACCGCCGATGCAGGTGGCCGCGCCGCCGAAAGGCTCGATTTCGGTGGGATGGTTGTGGGTCTCGTTCTTGAAGAGGAGCAGCCAGTCTTCCTCATTCCCGTTATGATTCACTTTCATCTTAACGGTGCAGGCGTTGATTTCCTCGCTCTCGTCCAGTTTTGTGAGCAGGCCCTGCGCCTTCAGAGATTTGGCACCGATGGTAGCGATGTCCATGAAGTTGATGGGCTTTTTGCACCGGCCCAGACGCTCTCTTTCACCCATGTAGCGCTCCCACGCTTTTTGCGTGAGTTCATCCGCAAAGGAAACGGAGTCGATGGTAGTGAGGAAGGTGGTATGACGGCAGTGATCGCTCCAGTAGGTGTCGATCATGCGGATCTCCGTGATGGTGGGATCCCGCTTCTCGCTTTTGAAATATGCCTGGCAGAAAGCGGCGTCCGCCTGGTCCATGGCCAGACCGTATTTCTTCACGAAATCGGCCAGACCGGCTTCATCCAATTCACAAAAGCCCGTGAGCACAGCCACATCTGCCGGTACGGGATATTCCGCGGCCAAGGTTTCCTTTTCAGCGAGGGATGCCTCTCTGGCCTCCACGGGGTTGATGACGTATTTCTTGATAGCGGCAAGCTCGTCCGCGCTCACTTTGCCGGAAAGTACGTATACTTTTGCGGTCTCCACCAGAGGACGCTCGCCCTGGGAGAGAAGCTGTACGCACTGGGCGGCGGAATCGGCCCGCTGATTGAACTGACCGGGCAGATATTCCACAGCGAACACGGTGTCGCCCTCGCCGGCCTGCAGGGAATCGGTGACGATGTCCAGCTGAGGCTCAGCAAAAATGGTGTTCTTGCAGTTTTCAAACAATTCCGGGGAAATGCCCTCCACGTCGTAGCGATTGAGGACACGAACATCCGTCACGGAAGAGATGGACAAAAGGGTGCGGATATCGGAAAGAAGAGAGCGCGCCTCGCCGGCCAGCTCTTTCTTTTTCTCAACAAATATTCTGTATACCATATGTAACCTCTCAAATCAATTTGCCTGCCGCCAGAGCGCGCTGACCGATATCCGATCGGCGATACGCACCCTCAAAGGAAACGAGATCGGCGTTCTTGTACGCCTGTGCGATGGCGTTTTCCAAGGTATCTGCCACCGCTGTCACGCCCAGCACACGGCCGCCGGCAGTCAGGAGTTTTCCCTCCGCCAGCTTGGCACCGGCTATGTACAACTCGGCCGCAAATCCGTCCTGTACGGTGATCTCAAATCCGCTTTTGTATTTCACGGGATATCCGTTTGACGCCAGCACCACACAGCAGGCGTGGCCGTTTTTCCATTTCACCAAATCCGGCGTCAGAGTTCCCTCAGCGCACGCCTTCATAATGGTGAACAGATCGGAATCGAGGAGCGGCAGTACCACCTGGGTCTCAGGATCCCCGAAACGGCAGTTGTACTCGATCACTTTCGGGCCGCCCGGCGTCAGCATCAAACCAAAGTAGAGGCATCCCGCAAAGGGACGGCCCTCCGCTTCCATGGCGCGGATGGTGGGAAGGAAGATTTCCTTCATGCAAACGTCCGCGATCTCGTCGGTGTAATAGGGATTGGGAGCGATGGTGCCCATGCCGCCGGTGTTCAAGCCGGTGTCATGATCGCCGATCCGCTTGTGATCCATGGAGGAGATCATGGGGATCACGGTCTTTCCGTCGGTGAAGGAGAGAACGGACACCTCAGGACCGGTGAGGAATTCCTCAATGACGATGCGGGATCCGCTCTCGCCAAAGGCCTTGTCCTCCATGATGGAGCGAACGGCGTCTACCGCTTCCTCTCTGGTCATGGCGATGATTACGCCCTTGCCCAAAGCCAGTCCGTCCGCCTTGACAACGGTGGGAATGGCGCAGTTCTGCACGTAGGAGAGAGCCGCCTCCGCGTCATCAAAGGTTTCGTAGGCCGCGGTGGGAATGCCGTATTTCTTCATCAGATTCTTGGAGAAAACCTTGCTTCCCTCAATGATGGCGGCGTTCTTTCTCGGGCCGAAGGTGGGAATGCCCGCCTCGATGAGAGCGTCGGCACATCCCAGCACCAGCGGATCGTCCGGTGCCACCACGGCAAATCCGATTTCGTGAGAGGTGGCAAAAGCCACGATCTTGTCAATCTCCTTTGCCCCGATCTCCGGTACGCAAATCGCATCGGCAGACATACCGCCGTTGCCCGGCAGAGCGTAAATCACGCCGATTTCGGGACTTTTCTTCAGCGCTTTGATCAGCGCGTGTTCGCGGCCACCGCCGCCAACTACGATGATATCAGTCATAGTATTTGAAAGGGGAATACGGTCGCTTTTTGCGACATTCCCTGAAAGGGAAGTCGAAAAGTTCCGCAAAAACTTTCATGAAAAATATTTATAAAAGTTTTTGGAGTGCAGAACCTTTTTTCAAAAAGGTTTTGCGTTTGGCCCCTCGTCTCCTTATCTGTAAATCGGGAATTTTTCGCACAGAGCTTGAACTTCTTCGGTAATGCGATCCTTGTTCGCCTCAAAATCAGTGGCAACCAGCTTGATCCAGTGTGCGATCTGCCGCATCTCCGCCTCACCGAATCCACGGGAAGTGACCGCGGGGGTGCCCAGACGAATACCGCTGGTCACAAAGGGACTTTCGGGATCGTCGGGGATGGCGTTCTTGTTGGCGGTGATGTGTACCTCGTCCAGCTTGTGCTCCAGATCCTTGCCGGTGATGCCCATGGAACGGAGATCCAGAAGAATCAGATGATTGTCCGTGCCGTCGGATACGATGTCAAAGCCCTCGGCCTTGAGAGCCTCTGCCAGCGTAGCCGCATTCTTTACGATGTTCTGCTGGTATTCTTTGAACTCGGGGGTCAGAGCCTCGCCCAAAGCCACCGCCTTGGCGGCGATGATGTGCATCAGCGGGCCACCCTGGGTGCCGGGGAACACAGCCTTGTCGATCTGCTTGGCATATTTTTCACGGCAGAGGATCATACCGCC
>JAZSCY010000288.1:0-2085 GCA_045530875.1 Eubacteriales bacterium | reverse complement strand
GTCCGTGCCGTATTGAAAGCGGCGGATGAAAATGCCCGATTCATGGATCGTCGCGCCCCCGCCGGCAAGGGTCCCCTCACTCCCATTCCTGCCGGATTCCGGTCTCTGGAGACGGACATTTCCGATCCCGAGCAGAAGCTGTATGCGGATTTTGCCCGGACCATCGATGCCTACATCGCGGAAAAGTATCCGAATCTGTCCTCCCGTGCCGTGGTTGCCACCTCGGACTCCATGGAGAAGCTCTTGCTCACCTCCGACGGCCAGGGCGGACACACCGTATATCCCCGTTCCTACATCTACGTATTTCTGAACAGCGAAACCACCGCCGGCACGCCTATTGAAATGTTTGAGGCTTTTGGCGGTTTTGGCACTTTTGATCTTAACTTCACCGATCCTGCCAAGTTGTACGGACAGATCGACCGGCTGTATGAGCGGCTGATGCAGAAGCGGGAGGGTGTCTACGCCGATGCGGGCATGAAGACCTGCATCCTCTCCGGCGAACTCACCGGTATGCTGGCCCACGAGGCTGTGGGCCATACCGTGGAGGCAGATCTGGTGCTGGGCGGCAGTGTGGCCGCTTCCTCCCTGGGCAAGGTAGTTGCCTCCGAAAAAATCTCTCTGACCGATTTTGCCCACACCGCGTTCGGTGAGGCCGTGCCCCTGCCCGTTCATCTGGACGATGAGGGAACTCCCGCCACCGACACGGAGATCATCAAAGACGGCATTTTGGTCGGCTATATGAACAGCCGGGAGACCGCCGATCACTTCGGCATGACCCCCACCGGCCACGCAAGAGCCTGGTCCTTCTCCGACGAGCCGCTGATCCGTATGCGCAACACCGCGGTACATCCCGGCACGGACACTTTGGAGGATATGATCGCCTCCGTGGAGGACGGCTACTATCTCATCAACACCAACAACGGTCAGGCGGACACCACCGGCGAGTTCATGTTCGGCGTAACTTTTGGTTACGAGATCAAGAACGGCGAGCTGGGACGCGCTCTTCTGGACACCACCATCTCCGGCGTGGCCTTCGAGATGCTGAAAACCGTGGACATGGTATCGGATACCATGAGTTGGGGCAGCTCCGGCTTCTGCGGCAAGAAACAGCCTATGCCCACCGGTCTTGGCGGACCTGCACTCCGCTGCCGTGTGATGGTAGGCGGAAGATAAGGAGGTAACGGATATGCATGATTTGAAACAAATTGCTGACAAGGCTCTTTCGGCCTTGAAGGATAACGGTGCGGACAAGGCACAGTGCTCCGTCCGCTTCACCGAAACCCATGAATTCAATGTGGACGGAGGAAAATTCTCTCTGTTCCGCACCTTGTTTGACAATTCCCTCTCCCTGACTGCC
This sequence comes from Eubacteriales bacterium, assembly GCA_045530875.1. Classification (GTDB taxonomy): domain Bacteria; phylum Bacillota; class Clostridia; order Oscillospirales; family CAG-272; genus SIG701. The sequence goes on along the minus strand of JAZSCY010000288.1, from coordinate 728 downwards.
GTCAAGGACGACAAGAAGGGTTCTGTGGGCATCAACCGCCTGGACGATGACTCCATCGCGGCCGCTGCCGTCAACTGTCTGTCCATCGCCGATTCCGGCGCGGCAGATCCTGCCTGGGATTTTGCCAAAGAAGTGGAAAACGGCTGTTTCACCGAGGGTGCACCGGAAGCGGATCTGGATCTTCTTTTCGATCGCACCGAGGAATTGATGCGCCAGATCGGGGAGCAGTTCCCTCGGATCCTCATGGAGCAGATGATCGTCACCCACAAAACGCGCCACACTGTCTTCAAAAACAGCTTTGGCGTGGAGTATGAGGTGATCTCCGGGGATTACGGCATTGATCTGATGTTCTCCGCCCACGAGGGCGAGAAATCCTCCTCTTTCTTCGGATCCGGCGTGGTGTGTGACCGCCTGGACACCCCCTTTATGGAATTGGGTACCATTCGCGAGGCTCTGGCAAACATATCCAAGCGGCTGGACACCACACCCCTGGAGGGAAAATTCACCGGCGTAGCCATCCTCCCGCCCTCTTCCCTGGGCACCTTTATCGGCAGTGCGCTGGGCAATTTCGCCACCGACGGAACTTTGCTGGACGGCACCAGTCCCTGGAAGGACTCCCTGGGCAAGGTGGTGGCCGATCGTGACATCACCATCTCCGCCGCTCCTCTGGATGAGCGCATCGTATGCGGTGAGCGCTTCACCGGCGAGGGATACCGCTCCGAAAACTA
>JAZSCY010000007.1:0-4044 GCA_045530875.1 Eubacteriales bacterium | reverse complement strand
GGTCATCCCATGGCCGGCACCCAGTATTCCGGCTTCAAGCACGCCCGTGAAAATCTGTTCTCCGGCGCCTCCATGGTGCTGGTGCCTCCCACCTTCGACGATATCTTCCTTTTGGATCGGGTGAAACAGGCACTGGCTCCCGCCGGCTTCGGCCGTATGACCGTGACCACGGCAGAGCAGCACGACGAAATGATCGCCTTCACCTCCCAGTTGGCGCACGTGGTATCCAACGCCTACGTGAAATCCCCCACCGCCCGTTCCCACAAGGGATTCTCCGCCGGATCCTACAAGGATCTGACCCGGGTTGCCCGACTGAACGAGGAGATGTGGAGCGAGTTGTTTGTGGAAAACAAGGAGCATCTGGTGTCGGAACTCAATACGCTGATTGCCTCTCTCACCGAATACCGGGATGCCATCCGTGACGGAGACGGAGAGAAAACCCGTTCCCTTCTGAAAGACGGCCGAGAAGCCAAAGAATCCATCGACGGAAAATAAGGATATATTATGAAAACGGTTACTGTACACCTGTCCCGCCCCTACGATATTCACATCGAGGCCGGCATCCTTGCCCGGGCAGGCGAATACATCAAGAATACGGTGGGCGCATGCCGTGTGATGATCGTCACCGACGACACGGTTCGCGCTCTGTATGGAGATGCGCTGTCCCACTCCCTGAAAAGTGCGGGGTTTGAGACAGCGGAATTTGTGATCCCCCACGGGGAGGCGTCCAAGAACACCACCTCCCTGATCGCCCTGCTGAACGCCCTGGCGGAAAACGCTTTTACCCGCACCGACATCGTCTGTGCGCTGGGCGGCGGCGTGGTGGGAGATCTGGCCGGATTTGCCGCCGCGGTCTATCTGCGGGGAATCCGCTACGTTGGCATCCCCACTACCCTGCTCGCCTCGGTGGATTCCTCTGTAGGCGGCAAAACCGCCGTGGATCTGGATGCGGGAAAGAATCTGGCGGGGGCGTTCCATCATCCCTCCCTGGTTCTGTGCGATCCCGACACTCTCCGCACGCTGTCCCCCGAGGTACTCCGTGACGGATTTGCTGAGGTGATCAAATACGCCGTCATCGGTGACGGCGAGTTGTTTACCATGCTGGAAAAGCCCGATTCTCTGGATATGGAAACCGTCATCGCCCGCTGTATCGCCCAAAAGGCACGGATCGTGGAGGAGGACGAAACGGATCACGGGGTCCGAAAGCATTTGAATTTCGGACACACCGCCGGTCACGCCATCGAGCTTCGCTCAAAGTTTTCCCTGATGCACGGACACGGCGTGGCCATCGGCATGAAGATCGCCACGGAATATGCCATCCGTAAAGAAATTTGCCCCGCCGAGGTTCTTTCGGCGCTGAGTAATCTTTTGACACAGTACGGTCTGCCCACCGAAGTGGAATATCCTGTGGCGGATCTGTACGAGGCGGCTACCCGGGATAAAAAACGGGAGGGTGCCCACATCGACGTGGTGCTTCCCACCGGCATCGGCGCGTGCACTCTGATGCGGATTCCCGTTACGGAATTGCCGGATTTCCTGGCAGGAGGCCGCGCATGACGCTGACTTTTCATACACCCATCCGGGGCGGCAGAATCGGCGCCATTCCCTCCAAATCGGTGGCGCACCGGATGCTGATCTGCGCCGCCTTGGCGGACCGTGCTACCTTTATTCGGTGCGCCTCTACCAGTGCGGATATCGATGCCACCGCCCGCTGCCTTTGTGCCTTGGGTGCCGAAATCACCCGCACGGAGGATGGATTTTCCGTGGTTCCCGCAAGGAATACGCCGGCAGATGCGGTTCTTGACTGCGGCGAATCCGGCTCCACATTGCGATTTCTTCTGCCCCTGACGGCAGCCTTGGGCATCCCCGCCCATTTTGTCCGCCGGGGCCGACTGCCAAAACGCCCCCTCTCTCCTTTGTATGAGGAAATGATCCGCCACGGTGCGATCCTGCCCGACAATCCCGAAGCGGAACCTCTTCCGCTGTCCGGGAAAATCCCCGCCGGCCGGTATGAGTTGGACGGAGGCGTGTCCTCCCAGTTCATCAGCGGTATGCTTATGGCCATGCCCCTGATGGGCGGCGTGTCAGAATTATCCCTCACCGGACGGGTGGAATCCGCCGATTATATCCGCATCACCACCCATGTGATGGAGAAATTCGGCATTTGTGTAAATTCCTCTGCCAACGGCAGATTCTATACCGTAGAAGCGAATCGATATACCTCTCCCGGTGAAATCACCGTGGAGGGCGACTGGTCTAACGCCGCCGTCTGGCTGGCAGCCGGTGCGGTGGGACAGTACCCCATTACCGTGACGGAACTGGACACAAATTCCCCCCAGGGAGATCGACGGATCGTGGATGTGCTTCGCCAATTCGGTGCGGACGTTACTGTGGACAGCGATGCTGTCACCGTTACTCCCGCTCCCCTGCACGGCATATCCCTGGACGCCTCCCAGATTCCCGATCTGGTGCCTGTGATCGCCGCGGTGGCAGCACGGGCGAAGGGAGAGACCGTCATTACCGGCATTGCCCGGCTTCGCATCAAGGAAAGCGACCGGGTGGCATCCGTTACCGAATTGCTTCGCACTTTGGGTGCGGATATTACCTCCGATGAGGCTCGCATCGTGATCCGGGGCGCACGTCCTCTCACGGGCGGCGTTGTATCCTCCTATCGGGACCATCGGCTGGTCATGTGCGCTTTTGTGGCCTCTCTGTATGCGGAGGGCCATATATCCGTCACCGATGCCCGGGCAATTGACAAATCCTATCCCGGCTTTTGTGGCGACATCACCGCTTTGGGCGGCACATTTACCGAAGGGGAGGACCTATCATGAACCGATTGTTTCTCTGTAATCTGGATATGGAGATCTACGGCGGCTCCCACGATGAAAAAATCGGCGTCCGCATAAACGGTCTGCCGGCCGGCGAGAGAATCGACACGGGTGCCCTCCACGCCTTTCTTGCCCGCCGCGCGCCAGGCTCCACAAAATACGGAACCCAGCGCAAGGAGGCAGATCTTCCCCATTTTCTCAGCGGCGTGACAGGCGACGTTTTGAGTGGCGAGATGCTGGAAGCCGTAATCTACAACACCAATATGCGCTCCGGAGATTACCCCGCCATCCCGGACGTGCCCCGTCCCTCTCATGCGGATTTTGCCGCTATCCAGAAATACGGACACGGGGTAGATCTGCGGGGCGGCGGCCATTTCCCCGGCCGTCTGACGGCCCCCTTGTGCATCGTCGGCGGAATCGCTTTGCAAATCCTTGCCCGCCAGGGCATCCGCATCGGTGCCCACATCGCCTCGGTGGGGGATGTACAGGACACCCCCTTTGATCCCCTGGAAGTATCGGCGGCAGATTTTGAGACAATTTTATCCCACGATTTCCCCGTGATGGATCCCGCGGCCGGCGAGAAAATGAAAGCCCGGATCGATGCGGCGCGCATGGAGTGCGACTCCATCGGCGGCGTGATCGAATGCGCTGCCATCGGACTGAAGCCCGGTCTGGGTGAGCACATGTTCTGGGGCATGGAAAACCGCATTTCCCATCTGATTTTCGGCGTACCCGGCGTAAAGGGCATCGAGTTCGGTGCGGGATTTGAGATCGCAAAGATGCGGGGCTCCGAGGCCAACGATCCCTTCGCCACCGACGGGGCGCACATTTTTACCACATCCAATCACAGCGGCGGTATCCAGGGCGGCATGACCAACGGTATGCCCCTGATCTTCCGCTGCGCCATAAAGCCCACCCCCTCCATCGGGATGGAGCAGGACAGCGTCAGCCTTTCCCGGATGGAGAATACCAAACTGGTGATCGGCGGGCGTCACGACCCCTGCATCGCCCCCCGCGCCGTGCCCGTCATCGAGGCCGTCGCGGCACTGGCCATTCTGGACGCGATGCTGGATCCCACTATTCTTTGAATGATCGAGGTAACTTATCATGGATCTTTCCGAACTGAGAAAACAAATCAACGAAATTGACAGCGAAATGCTAAAACTGTTCTTGCGCCGCATGGAAGTGGCGGAAAACGTGGCCGAATACAAGC
>JAZSCY010000409.1:0-4373 GCA_045530875.1 Eubacteriales bacterium | reverse complement strand
GGTTCGGGACCAAGAGGCCGCTGGTTCAAATCCAGTCACTCCGACCAAAAAGAGAAAAGCGTGTCCGCTGGATGCGCTTTTCTCTTTTCGTTTGCAGCGAACGATGCGGAACCACTCCTCGACGGAACGGCGAGGATAAGGTTTGCGCAGACGTATAAAAACGGCCCGTCGCACAAGCGGCGCAAACCATGGTTCCTAAATCCAGTCACTCCGACCAAACGCAAAAAGCAGGCTTTATGCCTGCTTTTTTGTTATGCATCCGTACGCCCGCACTTCAAAGATGACTGCGTCGGGGTGGCCGTTGGTGCTATGCACAGTGATTTCCGCACTGTCGCACGTCACTTCCTCGAAATCCAGCACGTTCAGTCGCTGATAATTATCCTTCACCGTGATTTCCCGGACCACCTCACGATCCCGCATCAGACGGACCGTATAATCCTTTAGTAGCTCGGCAGGAACGCCCGCGCGCTGCTGTTTTTGGCGGTTGGGAGCCATGGTCACGCGGATGGGATAACGGAAATCCGACCAGAACGTGAGGCGAATCTGGGACAGCGTCCGCATCTCGGGGAAGGTCATTTTCAGTACCTCGCCGTTTTCGGAGATGCCGTCGGACACCCAGCCATTCCAATTCTCACCCAGCTTTCGTGAGATGCCGTTCACTACCTGCATCGGATCGCCCCCTGCCCGGTAGCTGCTGGCGGTGAACACGGCATCCCGGGCAAGGTCTTTTTTATCCTCATTCAGGATCTTCGGCAAAAATCCGTCTGCTCGCAGAATCAGCTGCTGTAATTCTTCGATGTGTTCCGGAGCCAGATCCCGGGGCTGACATCCATACTTTGCGCACAGTGCCGCCGCGATACCCACGGCCTCTCCTCCGATGGCACAGGTGCCGATGATGCGTGTACTGCACAGCGCCCGTTTGCTGGTGGAAATATTCCGTCCCGCCATAAACATATTGCGGATATTTTTTGAATAGTAACAGCGGTAGGGGATCGTATACACTCCCTCGAAGAAGCCGGGATAGGAGGGGAGGCGATCAAAATCCAAAAGACCGTTGGGTGTATGGATGTCCACGCACCAGCCGCCGTAGCAAACCGCATCCTCAAACTGGCGGTGATCCAGGATATCGTTTTCCGTCAAAATATAGTCACCGACGAGGCGGCGGCTTTCCCGGGTACCGGGCAGGCATCCCACCCAATCCAGAACAAAGTTCTCCGAGCCGTGATCGTGGACGCCCTCATTTCCGTTTTTGATGTGATCCCACAATCCGTAGGTATATCCCAGAAGATTGTCCCGGATGTCCTCGTATTCCGTGACGATATCCTCACCGGAGCCGGCCAATTCCATCCACCAGTATCCGTAATCGCAGCCGGTGGTGGACGTCATGCTGGTACGGCGGAATTCTTCGGGATCCGGAATATCGCTGCAGTCGATGGTCTGTTTCATGGAGGGGCAATGGATCCGCTTGGCCAACTGCTTTTCCGTCAGGGGAATGGCAAAGGACGGGGGATAAAACTTCATCGGCTTGCCCATATCCTTGCCGCGGAGCAAAATGGAATTGCCCATGCGCTCGTTGTTGGCCTCCTCCGGCGCGCCCGGCTCTCCAAACTCCGCCCGGGATTCACTGCCGATGCGGAATTCCGCTCCCGCATAGTATCCCAGCGTGCCGTTGCCCGTGCTGTCCACGAACAGAGGGGCTGTGAATCGGAATCGCATTTCCGTAGTTTCCTGCACGCACAAAACGGCGGTGATCACATCCCCCTCCACCTCCGCGTCGTACATGGTGGTGTTATAATACACATTCAGATTGGGTTCTTTTCCCGCCGCGTCAAAGAGGACGGCATCCCAGACGCTGTAACTGAATTGATCGTTGCAGTGCTTATTGGCCAGCATCAACTCATACAGCAGGCCGCCCTCGGCGTAATCCGGCTGCTTCAGGCTTTGATCGGCGCCGGAGATGTGGATACGGATCTCGCTGGATGCATTACCGCCCAGCATGGGACGGGCATGGATCAGCGCAACCCGGGCACCGTGCCGGGCGGCGGATATAGCGGCACACACCCCGGACATACCGCCGCCCACAACGATGACGTCATACGCCTTTTCCGCAAAGCGTTCCTTCGTTCTTCTCATATATTCTTCTCCTTATCTGCGGGCACGTGGGATTCGTAAACGGAAATCAGATAGCGGGCGATTTCGCAGGCGTACCGCACATAGGCAGGAAGCAAGGGCTTTGGAACCACGCTCAGATTCAATTCGTAATTGAAATCCCCTGCAAAACCCACGTCCTTCAACGCCCGCATAGCCTCCTCCCAGCGAATGGTGCCGGCAAAGGGAATGCGATGATGATCCCCATTGCGGCAATTATCGTGGAGATGGAGCATACAGATCCGCTCCCCCAAACGGTAGATCATGTCCGTGGTGTCGTAGTCGTTTACGAGAGTCATATGACAGTGTCCGATATCGTAGCAGATGCCCACCCGATACCCTTCCGCCCGCAGAACATCGTGAGCCTCCATCAACTCCTCGATGGGGGATTTTGCCATATTTTCAATGGCCAGTCCCACGGTTTTCACCCCGGTATCCGCAAACAGCTTTTTCACATGAGCCACCGTCGCGTCCACGGAACTGACATGCACCACCGCCCATTTTGCGCCCAGGCGCTCCGAGGCGATCAGGCTGCGGCGGGTCATCTCGTAATGGTATGCGTAATTTTCCTCATTCGGATTTTCGTAATGATACCGATAGGGCAGATGGGTGGTGTTTACCCGGATTCCCTGCTCTTTGAATTGCTTATCCAGCGCCTCGATTCGTGTCTCCCAATCCTCTCCGTCCAGGATCGGATCGTGTTTTTCCGCCTCATAAATGGTGGCGCAAAAGCTGATATCGATAGTTTTGATACCGGCATCCAGAAACACGCCTGCTTTTCGTACTTCCGTAATGGCAGACAGATTCATACGGCATCCCTCCTTTTTGTGTATTGTAGCACAGGGGAGAGCGAAAAACGTCCCAAAACATTGACAGTTATTCCAACATCGTGCTATAATGTTGGAAACGGATCGGAGGGAAGGATATGCATCAAAAAACGCTCACGCTGTTCCAGGGCGAAAGCACGGAATACACCTTTAAATTCAAGGAGAAACGCCTCTTTTTGGGATACACCGATCCGGCCCGCTCCTACGACGAATTGAAGTTGGTGCACGTGATCTCCGGCAGCGGAATCTGGTGCATTGGGGGCAAAAACTATCCCGTGCAGGCAGATGATATCATCGTATTCAGCCCCGCGGACGAACGTCACGTGGAAAAAATCACCTCCGATTGCGGGTTGGTGATCGAATATGTGGAATTCATTCCCATGACGTTGTTCCCCATGCAGCACTGCGCCGACTTCTTTTTTGTGCGCCCGCCGGATTTTCAAAACGTGCTGCCCCGCTGCGACACCCATTCCCTGCTGCTGCGGTCTTTTTCGGATCTGCGGCATGAGGTGTCCGCCCCCCAAAAGTATCAAAAGGAGTACATCACCCACCTTTTGATGGGGATGGTGATTCTGGCATCCCGTCTGTGCCGCTTCGATTCCCCCGCCCGGGGCAAGGATGACCGGTACAACGCCGTTTGCAGTATCATGATCTACATCAAAAACAATCTGCAAGCGGATCTGTCCCGCCAGCGTCTGGCGAAGATGCACGGATTCAGCGTGTCTTATGTATCCCGTCTGTTTCGGGAATACAGCGGGATCTGCCTGCAGGATTACATCATGAACTGCCGGGTACAAAGGGCCTTATATCTGCTGAAAAACGAGGGAAAAAGTGTGCTGGAGGCCGCGCTGGAATGCGGATTTCAAAGCACCTCCGCCTTCTATTACGCCTTCCGCAAAATAACGGGACGGAAGCCAACGGAGATTTTACGAAAAACGGAAGAATAAAAAAGCAGGCTTTAGGAGCCTTCTCATAAGGATATTTTAGGAACACGGTAGGGGCGATGCGAGTTCGTAAAACGAACTCGAGTGTTCGCCCGCGGGAGACCGCAGGTCTCCCCTACGGATACACATATAAATTTAGGCAAAGCTGTTGTTTTCTCTGCCGATCTGTGTTATCATGAGGCTAACGAAAAGCCTCCATCCCGGAAGGAGCCTATGAATGCACCCGTGCAACCATAGGGGTATGGGCTTTGCCCTGTGCCTCTGTAATACAAAGGCGAAACTGGCGATAAAGCAGAACGATAAATAAGAATTCGTAGGTGTGAATGATGAAAACTTTATATATGATTGGTGGCACTATGGGAGTTGGAAAAACAACTGTGTGCCAACAGCTCAAACAGGATTTACCGAATAGCGTATTTCTTGACGGAGATTGGTGCTGGGATGCAAGTCCGTT
>JAZSCY010000073.1:0-5040 GCA_045530875.1 Eubacteriales bacterium | reverse complement strand
TGCCACCTCCCTTTACACAAGGGAGGCTCTTTTTTACCTCCCGGAAGGTAGTCGCATAGGCTTTTGATTGTACTGTCAAAAGTGACTTTGCGTTGCTTTGGGCAAAAATCTTGTTGTCTTTAATTAAGCCAATACTTGTCAGGAAAATTGACAAGTTATAGGTAAACAAAAAAGGCTCCCTTGTGTAAAGGGAGCTGTCAGCGAAGCTGACTGAGGGATTGTTCTACGAGGCGATCAATATATTCGCAAACACCCCGAAAGTTTTTATGTATTTCCGTATTCGGTATTCTGATAACCGTCAATCCGTATTTTTCAAGGAAAGCGGTTCGTTCTTCATCATATTGTTTTCCTTCCTCGGTATAATGTCCTGAACCGTCAAGCTCTATGACGAGCTTTGCCTCTGCACAGTAAAAATCCGCAATATACCTTCCGAAAACCTTTTGACGTAAAAAGCGGATGGGATAGGTGCGCAGAAAATCATACCAAAGGTGCTTTTCTTCTTTGGTCATATTCTTTCGCAACATTTTTGCGGTTGGGACAATGTCTTTATTATGTTTTCTCTGCATTACAATCCCTCCGTCACGCTTCGCGTGCCACCTCCCTTTACACAAGGGAGGCTCTTTTTTACCTCCCGGAAGGTAGTCGCATAGGCTTTTGATTGTACTGTCAAAAGTGACTTTGCGTTGCTTTTGGCAAAATTTTAGTACCTTTTATTAAATCAGTTGTTGTCAAGTAAATAATACATCGTGGTTGAACAAAAGAGTATATCAATATTTTTTGATAAATTGGATTTTATCTTACAGTAACTTTATAAAAATTTGTACATCGTTGCCTTTTTTGTTTTTATAAACATATCCATCTGTTTCGAATCCCAACTTCTTGTGTAACGCAATGCTCGCAATATTATCAACTCTGATTTGCTGTAACACCAATTTGTAGCCCTTGCTTTTTGCTGTTTTCATTGCAAGCATCATAGCATTTCCTGCAAATCCGCGTTTGCGATAACATTCAAATATTTCAGGACCGCACGAAATGACGTTTGGGGAGTGTTGATACAGTGATATCATTCCAACAATTTCAGTGTCATTCACTATTGCAAACATTTCAAAATATTTGTTTGCAAACTCTTTTTCTTGCCATTTTGTAATCAATTTTTTAACTTCGTCAATGGACATCTTTGCATTATGCTTTTGTTGAAATTCAATAGCATCATCATCTGCAAAATTCCTTAATAGAACCATATCACACCGTCTCCGCCAAATTTTTATTTATCATTCACACGATTATACCTTATTATGGCATAAAAACCGCAGAAAATCAATCTGCGGTTTTTGCATTTTAGAGTTTTTAGCAATAGAAAAAGCTAATATCGCTTGTCGGTAGGTAATGAATTATCAAAACTGTCCTTAAGAGTGCCTCACATGGGTGTGGCATCTTTTGTTTTTATATGCAGGGATTATTTCCGGATTACTGCCTCCAGACAGTTGATCTTCACGCCTTTTGCGGTGAAATTGCGCTCATATTCCGTCATGATGTTGGTGGCCGCACGCTCGGAGGCATGGAGATCCCGGGTGAGAAACGTGATCTCAAACGGAGATGCTCCCACCGTTTCCACGGAATATTCAAAAAGATCCGCGTTGTCCGTTTTGAAGCAGAACTTTCCGCCGTCCCGGAGAAGCTTTTCATAGATGGCAAGAAACGCAGGCGCGGTCAGCCGACGATCTTCATACCCGCTCTTGGGCCAGGGATCGCTGAAATTGGCATAGATCACATCAAACGTATTCTCACAGAACATCTCCGGCAGACCTTTTGCATCCCCGGAGAGGAAACGGACATTTCCCCGCATCTCCATGGGAATATCCCAGCTGTCCCCGTCGGCATACAACGTGCCATCCGGTGCAAGCCAGCCTCCGTGGGGGCCGAGACCGCCCAGATTCCGGCTGGCGGCATATTTCTCCACAGCCACTACCAGCACGTCATCCACTTTCTCCATGGCGAAGTAATTAAAGTCCGGCTCAACTACGGAAAGCTGCTTCACGAAATCGCCTTTTCCGCATCCGATCTCCAGACAAAGGGGGGCGTCATTTCCGAAAACGGAGCGAGGATTCTCCCGAAGAATGGCGGGATTTGCACAAATCAGGGCGGAAAGAGAGGCAAGTCTTTCACTTCCGTGCTTTTTTTTTCGCATTCTCATATTGATATTTTCATCCTTATTTGGTAAAATAGTATATCATACCTTGTCCTTGCGGTGGAACAATCGTGGGCGGGATACGTCCAATACACCGCAGGCTCTTCGTATCGGTATATTGAATTGTAACATATCTTTTGAGAAAAATCCATACCTTCTTGATGAAATGAGGTGATCCGAAGCGTGAAAAAGGATGATTTTCTGAAACTTTTGCATGAGGAACTGATCCGCCACGGAGATACTCCGGAAACGGCAGACCGGCATATACGCATGATTGCGCAGACATTTACTCCGGAGGATGAAGCGCGGATTGAGCATATCAGCGATCCCCGGGAGATCTCCCGGCTGGCACAGGCCATCGTGACGGTGAAGGCCAAGACGGCGAAACCGACACCGCAGGCACCGGACTCGGAGGAGGACGACGACATCCGGGTTTACAAGAAAAAACAGCCCGCACCGCCCGCCGTCCATGCGTCCGCCGTATCGGATGAAGATGCCTTTTACGCGGATATGATCCGGGACGATGAGGAGGAAGGATTTGTTCCCACGGCCACCCGCCGGGGTATGCAGACCTTCTGGCTGATCTTCGCCTGCTCCCTTCCCTTGATTATTCTGTTTGTTGCGCTGTACCTCAGCGTATTTGCGATTCTGTTTGCCGCTTTGTGCTCTCTTATCGTTCTTCTGGTGGCCGGTCTGATCGGCGGCGTTGCCGTGGGTGCTGTGATTTCTTTTGTGTGCATCGGCTACGGCATCACCCAGCTGATTACGGTGACTTCCGCCGCGCCCGGCATGTATGAGATCGGTCTGGGACTGATCGTGGCAGGCGTCGTGATGGTGGGAGGCATTCTTGTATATAATGCGGCCATTCGGCTGATCCCTTTGCTTATCCGTCTTCTGGGAACGCTGTTCCGCTTCTGCACCGATAAGCTGAAGGATCTGTTCCGCCGTGCAAAGGAGGCGTGCTACACACTGTGAAACCTACATCCATTATCTTTCTTGTTGTATCCGTCCTTCTGATCATCGGCGGTGTCATCACCTGCTCCATCGCCAAGGACGTGGCCGTCACCGACGGATACATCCTGTTCCATGATTCGGACGGCGGCGGCACCTACGTACGCCAGGATTTCGATGCCGCGGACATAAACAAAATTGAGTTGGTATTCACCGACGCCGAGATCAATATCTACGGGGGCGCGGAGGAATCCTACATCGAATTCTTCAATTTCCGGGACGGACTGTATCGGCTGTCCACCTCCGGCAACACCCTGTCTCTGGACGAAATCCCCAATCTGAAATCCCTGCTCTCCTTCAAGGGCGGCTTCAGTTTCTCCGGCATGCGGTATTTTCTCCGCTTCGGAAACGCACAGCTTGGCCCCAAAAAGGTGAATGTATACATCGGCGCCGATTCTGCTTTGAAGGTCATCACCCTCTCCGGCAACAGCTGTACGGTGAATGCGGAGACCGTGGGCATTCAGGCGGACATGGAGATCGCCATGGACAAATCCGCCACGCTGATCGCCCGGGATATCCGCACCGCCAGCGCTCTGAGCATTTCCGCCCCCAAGATCACGCTGGACATGGAAGACTGCAGCCTGAACGAGCTCCTTTTGCAGGGCAATGTGCTGGATGCATCCCTGGACCGCTTCTACTTCGCGATATTGGACGGAAACTTTAACTCGGGCAATTTGTCCGTGCAGGTTCCCGCCTCCCTCAGCCAGTACAATCTGGACGTGCAGGGATCCGGCGGCACCTTTACGCTGAACGGAGAAAAGCAATCCCTTCCCTATAAAGCGGATGCCAATACCTCCTCCCGCCCGGGAAAGATCCATATCGTGGGCGGCAGCGCAACGATTTCTCTGACTGTATTTGAATGATGAAAGGAATATATAATGAATCACTCCTATAAAACCAAGGGAACCTGCTCCTCCAAGATCACCTTTGATCTGGTGGACGGTATCGTAAAGAATGTGGAATTCACCGGCGGCTGCAACGGCAATCTGAAGGCCATCGCAAAGCTGGTGGAGGGCATGGAAGCGGAGCGTGTGGTCACCCTCCTCTCCGGCAACACCTGCGGCTTCAAATCCACCTCCTGCGGCGATCAGCTGGCCTGCGCTTTGAAAGAAGCACTGGCAGCGGAGTCCGCATCCTGATCCCCACCTGAATAAATCGCATCCCCGGCAGAGAAATCTGCCGGGGATGTTTTTTTACAGATCATTCAACCTTCCACTCTCCCGCGTATTCGGTCAGTCTATTCTGTATACGGATGAATTCTTCCCTCTCGCGTATTCCGTCAAAAACCGGTGCTTCCGTTTTCTCCAAAAGCCGCGCCGCATCATTTTTGGAATCGCCTGTGGTCCAGCTCCCCGGGTTCATTCCCCGAAACACAAGAGATGTGCGCTCCTCGCTTACAGCTGTAATGAATTTCACAGCGTGATCCGCAGCCAGTGAAAGATGGTACAAAGCCTTGTCATTCTCTCCCTTTTTGGCATAGTAAACCGCCTGTTCTCTGTGTGTAACGGAAAGATGAACATGATAAAAGCCAAAATCCCCGTTCTCGAAGAACAAGTGCAGCAGCGCAATACGTTTATCCCGCAAAGCGGCACATTCCTCGTCTGTGTACGCCCACTTTCCCGAATCCAATTTCGTCTGCATGGAATACACGCTGTTCGAAAGAAACTGCAGCAAAGCATTCGCTTCCCTCTGCTTTGCCCTGTATTGCTCATCCCCTGTATAAATACAACTGAAAAGCATTTCCTGGGAAACAGACAGAAACGGCATGGATTGTGCCAACTTCACCGCCTCGTCCAATCGCCCCACATCACGGTACGAAAAACAAGTCGGATCGTAGCCAT
>JAZSCY010000327.1:0-4238 GCA_045530875.1 Eubacteriales bacterium | reverse complement strand
AGACCGAAAAGAATCTGTGGGATGCTTTTGCCGGCGAATCCATGGCCCGCAATAAGTACACCTACTTCGCATCCGTTGCAAAGAAGGCCGGCTACGAGCAGATCGCTGCTCTGTTCCTGCAGACCGCAGAGAATGAGAAGGAGCACGCAAAGCTCTGGTTCAAGCACCTTGGCGGACTCGGCACCACCGCGCAGAACCTTCTCGCAGCGGCAGAGGGCGAGAATTACGAGTGGACCGATATGTACGACACCTTCGCTAAGGAAGCAGAGGAAGAGGGATTTAAGGCCATCGCTGCCCGTTTCCGTATGGTTGCCGCTATCGAGAAGTCTCACGAGGAGAGATATCTGGCTCTGCTGAACAACGTGGAGATGCAGAAGGTATTTGAGAAGGCTGAGGAGACCATGTGGGAATGCCGTAACTGCGGCCATTTGGTAATCGGCAAGAAGGCTCCCGGCGTATGCCCCGTGTGCGTACATCCCCAGAGCTTCTTCGAAGTACGTAAAGAGAACTACTAATATAAAATTTATACGTCAAAAAGCCATCGGATCATCCGATGGCTTTTTAATTTTTTAATTTTATTTAAGTATCTTTTGTGTTTTCATAGATTATTGAACGATAAATTGGAATCTATCCAACACACATATCAAAGTTTCTTAAGCTCTGGTCCAAAGTGAAACGGATCGAAATTATCACTGATTTCCCATAAGTAGCTGAACAAGTATAAAATGTGTGTAGCCCTGGAAGGGTCACTTACGTACTCACGATAATCAGCAGACCACGCCCAAAATTGTTCTGAAGTGAAGCGTTCAGGCAAAGTAGAAATAAGTTGTGAAAAGGATTCTGCCTGTTCATCCGAAAGTGTTAGCCATAAACTTGCAACAGAAGGATCCGGCGTATTTGGTGCCTTTTCAAATTTCTGCTTGATCTTTGGGTTTTCTTCAAATATTGCTTCGATTGATTGTACAATTTCGTTGGATACAGGCTTGCACCATTGGGAATCGACAAAATCGCAGGCATTTCTGGGCTTCATTTTGGGTGTAAATCCCTTCTTCAACACGACCCAGTCACCAATACGGTCTCCTTTTTTCCAGGAGTATCCATTATAGTTACGATCTTCATCGGCATACTTGGGAAAGATGTTGATAACCATCCAATAGCCGGTTGCGTATTGCGTTACCCAATCGCCAATCTTGATTGTCGCGTTGGATTCATTTTTTTCGTCTTTCTTTTGGAGTGTTTCCCATATACCCATAACACAATGCCCTCCACAAATTCTTATTTACCGTGCCCGTGTCTTAGACTTTTACTTCTTTTTTCCGCCCTCGCGCTTGGCCTTCTCCCAATAGGCAGCGGCCGCCGCCTCGGTTTTGTTATCGCCAAACTCGTAGTATTTCACATGAGCCACGTCGTCGGGCAGATACTGCTGGGGAACGTAATCATAGGTATAATCGTGGGGGTACACGTATCCCTTGAACTGGGGGGAACGCAGATGGGTGGGGATCACCAGTCCCTTCCCCGCACGGATATCTGCCGCCGCCCGATCCAGCGCCGCATAGGCTGTGTTGGATTTCGGTGCCGTGGCCAGCATCACCGCCGCATTGGCCAAGGGGATCCGCGCTTCCGGCAATCCCAGTTCCTTGGCGCTTTCCACACAGGCGCGGGTGATGACCGCCGCCATGGGATAGGCCGCACCGATATCCTCGCTGGCGATGACCATCAGCCGCCGGCAGGGAGAGATCAGATCGCCGCCCTCCAAAAGCCGCGCCAGATAGAACACCGCCGCCGAAGGATCCGATCCGCGAATGGATTTTTGCAAACAGGACAAAAGATCGTAATGCACGTCCCCGTCCCCGTCAAAATTGCCCGCGGAAACAGACGGCACAAACTGTCTGGCAATATCCAGAGTGAGAACGTTTTCACTCTCATCTCCCGCCGCCACGTAGGCGATGGCCTGCTCCAGCATAGTCACACCGCGCCGCACATCTCCTCCGGAAACGGAGGCGATATAGGAGAGAGCCTCCTCCTCCGCATGAACGGGATGGGCAGATTCCTCCGACAGCATCTGTGCCGCGCGGCGCAGGCGAGGCATCATATCCGCCGCCGTCACCGGCTTGAACTCAAAGACGGAGCACCGGGACAAAAGAGCATCGTATATATAATAATAGGGATTCTCCGTGGTGGCGGCGATCAGGGTGATCCGTCCGTCCTCCACGTATTCCAAAAGGGATTGCTGCTGCTTGCGGTTAAAATACTGAATCTCATCCAAATAGAGAAGAATCCCGCCCGCGCCCAAAAGTCCTTCCGTTTCCGCCGCCACAGCACGCACGTCGGCAAGAGATGCGGTGGTGGCGTTCAGGTGGCGCAAGGTCATTCCCGATGAAGCGGCAATAATGGAGGCCGCCGTAGTTTTTCCCGTACCGGGCGGGCCAAAAAAGATCATACTGGGAATCCGCCCCGTAGATGTTAGGCGGCGCAGAACTCCCCTCTCTCCCACCAGATGCTTTTGTCCCGACATATCGTCGAAGGTGGTGGGGCGAAGACGGTCCGCCGCCGGAGCTTTTCTTATAGAATCCGCCATAATTATCACTCCGAATGATTGATATACGTATATTATAAAGGAAAAAAACGCCGATTGCAACACATCTTCCGCATTCTGCCCGCATATACTGCAATACACAGGGGGAATATTTGCCATGGAAAAACGGATCACCGAAAATTTTGCCCGGGGACGCATCGCCTATCCCCAGCTGGAGGGGGAGGAGAAATCCCACGAAATATTCAACGAATTCTACCGCGCGCTGCGGGATGCGGCGGTGTCCTGTATGGATGAAATCGGCCCCGCCTGCCTGTATACGGCGGACTACACTTTCCGGCAGGAGGAGAGTATTCTTACCGTAGAATATGTGCTCCGGCTTCGCCGGCGGGGACGGGTTGTTCTGAGGAAAACCGTGACGCACCGTTGGGAAAACGGATATCTGATCCCGCCCGGGAAAAAGCGGAGGGAAAAACGGAAAATCCGCTTGATGAAGCAAGGGAAAAAGGATATAATATAAGTATCACGAAAAAGGAAGTTTCATAATGAAAGTCGCTCTCGTCGCCTGCAACGCCTCTTATGTACATACCAATCTGGCCGTTCGCTGTATCGCCCGTTCCCTCACCTTGCGGGGACATGAGGCGGTGATTATCGAGCGCTCTCTGAAGGACCGGCGGCGGGAATTCCTCACCGCGCTGTATGAGGCAGACGCGGACGTATACGGATTCTCCACCTACATCTGGAACCGGGATACGGTTTTGTCCCTGGCGGCGGATCTTCATCAGATCCGCCCCGGCGCGAAGATCGTGTTTGGCGGGCCGGAGATCTCCTTTGAAGATCCCTCCTTTTTTGACCGACATCCTTTTGTGGATAACATCATCGCCGGAGAGGGTGAGGATGCTTTCCCGGATTACTGCGACAATCCGCCGCCGAAGCACACCATTCTCTGCGGCACTCCTTACGGCGGATTTGAGGCGGCGGGAATCCTGTACGATCTGTATCCGCCCCACACGAAAACCGGCGGCATCGTGTACTACGAATCCTCCCGAGGATGTCCGTTCCGCTGTTCGTACTGTCTGTCCTCCGCCACCCACGGGATACGGGCAAAATCCGCCGATGTGACCATCGGGGAGCTGGCCCGGTTTGAATCCATGGAGGGCGTATCCGTGATCAAATTTGTGGATCGCACCTTCAACTTCGACCGGCGGCGGGCAGATGCCATCTGGCGCGCTCTGGCCGGGGATGCGTTCCACAAGACGTATCATTTTGAGGTGTGCGCCGATCTTCTGGATGAGGAAAATTTCCGCACTCTGGCGGCTATGCCCAAGGGACGGATTCAGTTGGAATGCGGCGTGCAGTCCACAAATCCGGAAACTTTGCACGCAATCGACCGGCACGCTGATCCTCAAAAGATCCTTGCCGCCCTTTATCGGATCCGCAAGATGGGCAACATCCACATCCATGCCGATCTCATCGCCGGCCTGCCCTGCGAGGATTACGCCCGGTTTGCCAGGTCCTTTGATGACACGTTTCCCGTGTGCGATCTGTTGCAGCTAGGATTTTTGAAGCTTTTGCCCGGGACAAGTCTGCGGGCGAAGTGTGCCGATCTGGGATACAAGTACTCCCCCGCCCCCCCCCCTGAGGGGCTGCGCAGGGACTGCCTTTCCTTTGAGGGTCTTTGCCTGGTCGGGGGCCAGGCGGGCGT
>JAZSCY010000313.1:0-15027 GCA_045530875.1 Eubacteriales bacterium | reverse complement strand
GCCTTGTCGGCCATATATGCTGTGTGGATCGCGTCCGACTCCGTGTTGGTGAATACTCTCGACTTATCAAAAATGGAGTCCGTGATCTCTGTGTTGTAAATATTGAAATACTGGTTGATCACGTGCAAGGTGCCGGCGCGGTTGATCACATAAGATCCGCCCGCATAGTCGCCGGGCACGGTCATCATCCGGATGTTTGAGAAATCCACGCTGAGTGCATTCTTTCCGAAATACACGAAATCCGCGGCGGGAACATCTGTGGTGATGTTCTTGATCACCTCGTTGACCAGGGTATTCAA
This sequence comes from Eubacteriales bacterium, assembly GCA_045530875.1. Taxonomy (GTDB): domain Bacteria; phylum Bacillota; class Clostridia; order Oscillospirales; family CAG-272; genus SIG701. The sequence goes on along the minus strand of JAZSCY010000313.1, from coordinate 14,728 downwards.
TACCGAAAGATTGGTCAGGCTGATGGAGCTTTTCACCTTCTCCATGAAGGCGGTCATAAAGATCTTCTGGGCGTTGACACGGCCGATGTCCGCCTGAACGAATCCTTCCCGGAAGCGGATAAAGCCTTCCGCATCCTCGCCGTTCAGGTGAGCCGGGCCCTTTTTCAGATGGATATACAAATTCTGCACCGGATCCTCGTAGTCCATGTCTGTGGGAATGTATACATCCACACCACCCACGGCGTTGACGATATTGACAAATCCGTCCAGATCCATGACAGCCGTGTAATGAATCTTGATACACAGATTCTGCTCCAGAATGCGGGCAAACTTATCCGCTGCCACCGCAACGGGATTGGCCTCTCCCCTGTAATGGGCACGATTCACATAGGCGGAATACTGCACATTCAGCTGATTCTTGCTGGAATCACCCGCATAATACGTATCCCGGGGCAGCTGCATAATGGTGATCTTGCCCGTATTCACATCGTAATTGGCCAGCATGATCACATCGGCCAGGCTGGCGGCGCGGTCATGTCCCACGAGCAGGAAATTATACACGCCCTCCCGCGGCACGTAGGTGGGCTCGGGGGGCTTGGTAGTATCGTTTTCACCGCTTACGGGAGGCTGATCCGGCACATCGTCGGTTACGGGTGGATCCACAGGATCTGTGGAGAACGGTGGATCTTCATTGGGGTTCAGAACCGGCTTGTACAACCATACAACGGTTCCCGCCAACGCTACGATGATCAATACAAGAACAACGATCACCACAAGAAGCGTAGACTGTGTTGACGCACGGTACGTACTCTTTCTCTTTTTCATAGTATTTATACCAACTGCAAAAGCAGTGTTTCTCCCTGTTTCAGATCAAGCTTTATCCAGACATTCCAGCCTGTCAATAAAGCAGTTTCGGGCAAGGACGGTATCGGTACAGATTCCCTCTCCATCCCGGATCAGATTCTGTATGGTGAGATCAAAGGACATCACCATGGTCCGGCAGAAGTGGACCGTCCGCGCAAGAGGATCCTCTCCGTCAGGCATGCCTGACCAAAAATACTCACGAAGCGCCACACAATCCTCAAACGTGCGGCTGGGCTCGATATAGTCCGCCAGATATATGATAGCGGAGAACAGACTCATCCGATCGCATCCGGTGGTGTGCCAGCGAATGCCGCTCAAAATCTCTTCGTCCACAAAGTCGGCAAAATCCCGTTTCGCCACGGCTTCCGCCGTCATGGCATGAAACACTTTTGGCGAGGCAAGATCCTGCGCACTCACCATTATACCAAACTCCTCACAGTATTGCAACTGTTTTTCGAAGTCAGCCCGCTTGGTGATATCGTGCAAAAGCGCAGCAATCCGCAATTTGCCGATCTTATCGGGAAGATAGACAGCGCCGATGCGGGCTGCTTCCTCCTCCACCGCAAGGGTATGCCGATACCGCTTCTCTTTCAGATACGGAGTGATCCGCTCCCGCAGAACAGAAAGCGTATCGGCCGTTATTGAAATGTCCATACAACCTGTCCTTACTTTGTCGTGTAAGCTGTATTCCGATCTTTCACGGAATCATTTAGGAAGTTCGATCTTCTTTTTCTTTTTGGAAGGACGGTACAAAACGAAACGGCGTCCTACCACGGCCACCACATCGGCACCGGTTGCTGCCTCCAATGCATCGGCCGCCTCACGGGCACTCACCGGCGCGGTATCCAAAACGGACATTTTGATCAGCTCTCTGGCTTCCAGCGCGTTGTCCACCGAGGTGATCAATTCTTCGCCTACACCGCCCTTGCCCACCTGCATGATGGGATCCATGGTGTTGGCCATGGAGCGCAAAAAGGCTCTTTGTTTACTACTCAGCATATTCGTTCCTCAATTCTCAAACATACGCAAAAACACGCGCAAAAATTCCCGCATCGCCACGCCCCGGTGGCTGATGGCATTCTTTTCTTCGGAGGTGAGCTGGGCAAAGGTCATTCCCTTCCCCTCTACGTAGAACAACGGATCGTATCCAAAACCGTCGCATCCCCGGCCCTCACGGAGAATCGTTCCGCGGCATTCGCCACGGACAGTAAATCCGCACACGTCCTCTTTCGTGACGCGCAATTCCGCCGGAATCACTCCCACGTATTCCTTGGGGAGCACGCAAGCCACCACCGAGACAAAGGCGGCGCCCCGATCCGCATCGGGAACACATTCCATCTCGGCAAGCAGTTTTTGATTATTCACGGCGTCGTTTGCCCCCTCTCCCGCATAGCGGGCGGAATAAATACCGGGGGCCCCATGCAGCGCATCCACCGTCAAACCGGAATCGTCGGCGATACCGATGTATCCCATAGCGGCGGGGGTAGCGGCCTTGATCCACGCATTTTCCTCGAAGGAAGCACCGTCCTCCACGATTTCATCGGTATAGCCGATATCATCGAGGGACAGCACTTCTATATGCATAGACGTATTCTCTTTCAATAATGTTTCCAGTTCTCTGATTTTTTTGGCATTTCGGGATGCAAGTACAATTTTCACACTCAATTCTCCTCGGCATCGCCGTCAAACAGCGCATCCACAAACATAGCGGAATCAAAGGGCTGCATATCCTCCATCTGCTCGCCCACGCCGATGAATTTCACCGGAATGCCCAGCATCTTCTTGATGGAGAATACGGCGCCTCCCTTAGCAGTTCCGTCCAGCTTGGTCAGAATCAGTCCCGTAATCTCGGCGGCATGCATAAACTCTTTGGCCTGGATCACTGCGTTCTGGCCGGTAGTGGAATCCAGCACCAGCATGGTTTCCCGGGACGCACCGGGCAATTCCCGCTCGATCACGCGGTTGATTTTCGCCAATTCATCCATGAGATTCTTTTTATTATGCAGGCGGCCCGCGGTATCGATGATCAGCACGTCCGCCCCCCGTTTCTTGGCGGCGCCGGCTGCATCAAACACAACGGCGGCCGGATCTCCGCCTTCATTCTGGCGGATCAGATCCACACCGGCACGGTCGCACCATACGGCCAGCTGATCAATAGCGGCGGCACGGAACGTATCCGCGGCGGCCACGATGACTTTTTTGCCCTGACCTTTCAGATAAGCGGAGATCTTGCCGATGGAAGTGGTCTTGCCCACGCCGTTGACGCCGATCACCAGGATCACCGAGGGGATGGTTTCCAGCTTCAGCGGCTCTCCCTCTCCGATATGGTTCCGCAAAATGGCTTTCAGTGCGTCCTTGACCGCATCGGCCTCGGTGATCTTCTCTTCTTTGATCTTCTCCCGAAGCTCATCCACTACGGACATCGCCGTCTCCGCACCCATATCGGCGCAGATCAAGAGCTCCTCCAGCTCCTCCAGCAGATCTTCATCCACCCGGCGGAAGGATTTGAGAACATCATTCACCTGTCCGAAAAAGGCATCTTTAGTTTTTGTCAGACCGCTTTTCAGTTTATCAAAAAATCCCATGTACTTTCCCTCGTATATGATATGTCAGATAGCCCCGTCGAATTCTTCATCGGAGGCAGCCGTGGCATCCAAAGTAAATACCTTGGATACGCCATGGTTGGGCATAGTAACGCCGTACAGCGTATCGGCCACTTCCATGGTACCGCGGCGGTGGGTGATCATAATGATCTGCATTTTCTCGGAGATCCGCTTCACATACTGGGCCACACGCTGAACATTGACCTCGTCCAAGGCGGCCTCGATCTCGTCGAAGATACAGAAAGGAGACGGATTGACCCGCACCAACGCAAACAGGAGAGCAATCGCAATAACGGACTGCTCACCGCCGGAAAGCAGAGACAGATTCTTGATGATCTTTCCGGGCGGAGCGGCGCTGATCTCGATGCCGGATGTAAGCGGATTCTCGGGATCGGTGTGGGACAGATGGGCCTCGCCGCCGCCGAACAGTTCCTTGAACACACGGCCGAAATGATCGTTGATCTTGTCAAACGCCTCGGTGAACATACGTGTCATCTCTGCATCGATGGATCCGATGATGGAGAGCAATTCGTCCTTGGAGGCGTTCAGATCGTTCATCTGGACGCTGACGAAATCGTATCGCTCCTTCACCTCGGCATACTCCTCGATGGCGGTCACATTCACGTGGCCCAGCGCCTTGATCTGGGTTTTCAATTCGCTCAGGCGGGCGAAGATAGAGGCACGGTTGCTCGCATCCACGGCAGGATAGGACAACTCTGCCGCCGAGGTAGGTGTCAATTCATACTCATCCCACAGACGCTGTGTCATCTTCTCGATGTCGGTGCAGATCTGCTGGTATTTGTTTTCGTTCTTGGCGTTGGCGGAAATCAAAAGTTCCTTTTTGGAGGTGATTTCCTTCAGTCGGATACGAAGTTCGTTCAACTTCTTTTCGTATTCCATACTGCCGGCTTCCAGAGAAGCACGCTCCTCGTCCATCTCCTTCAGAGTCTGCTCCAGATTCTTGGTCCGGGACCGCTTCTGCTCGATTTCCAGGCGCATTTCTGCCCCTTCCTCGCGCAAAGCCTCAATCTTTCCGGCGATGCGGACGATCTCTTCCTTCAGCGATTCGATCTGAGTGGAAGTATCCAGAATAGCACGGGTTTCGTTTTCCAGATCCTTGCCCATTTCCGCCATACGGATCTGAATCTCGGAGATCTGCTCCGCCAGTGTATCCAGATTATCGCTCAAAGCACCGCGTTCCACATCCATATCGGCACGGGCGGCGGCGATACGGTCGATCTCAGCCTGCTCGCCGGCGCACGCCGTCTCCAGATTCTGCACATCGGAGCCGCCCTGCTGTCCCAGCTGCGTCAGTTTATCCTGATCGTCACACAGCTGCTGCATCAGATTCTCGATAACACCGCGGCGGGCAGTCAGCTCATCCAACTGAGCCTGATCCGCACGGGCCAGAGTTTCGATCAGCTTACACTTATCCAACTCCGAGGTAATGGTGGAGGACATGCGGGCAATACCCTGACGGATGCCTTCCAGTTCGTTCTCATATACTCCCAGTTTTTTCGCCAGTTCATCCCGCTGTGCGGTGAGGGTTTCGATCTGGGAGGTACGGCTCAGCATACCGCTGTCCCGACGGACAGCACCGCCGGTAAAGGAACCGCCGGCATTGATCTGCTGGCCGTCCAGAGTAACGGCACGGACACGCCAATTCTGACGGCGTGCCATCACGGTAGCATGATCCAGTGTATCGAACACAGCGACCCGGTTCAGAACCGAACCGATAACGCCTTCATACTTCGGATCGCAGCTGACCAACCCGTCGGCAAAGCCGATGAATCCTTCATAGGAGGCGGCCGCTTCCGTATCGCGGCTGCGAGGCTGTGCTTTCACAGAGGTGAGGGGATAGAAGGTAGCCCGTCCCACGCCGGAATGTTTTAGGGAATACATCGCCTCTTTGGCGGCGTTCTCATCATCCACCACGATATTCTGCAATGCGGCACCGATGGCGGTTTCCAGCGCCACCGTATACTCCGGCTTTACGGAAATCAAATGGGAAAGGGGGCCGTGGATACCGCGCAGACGTCCCTCGCCCGCTTCCTTCATCACGAAGCGGACGCTATTGTTGTATCCTTCAAAATGATCCATCATACTGCGAAGAGCGGAAATACGGCTGTCCAGCGCCTCCATTTGTGCGCCCACCGTACTGATCTCGCGGCTGAGATCGCTTTCCTTTTCCCGCTCCACGCTCAGATCGGACTCCAGCGCCTCCGCTTTTCCCCGGGCGGCGGTGACGGTATCCATATACTGGGTGACGGAATCTTCCAGATCGGCAATTTTGCCCGCGATATCGGACAACTCCGCCTCGTATTTGCTGATATCCCCCTGCAACTCCGAGGAGCGCTCGTTCTGGGTGGAAATGGTGTTCTTCAATACGTTCAGACGTACTTTCAGATCCAGCAGTGCATCCTCATGCTTCTTCTGCTCGGCAAGCATTTCCTCCAAGCGGTTTTCCTTGCTCCGGTACTCCGCCAGCACGGCTTCCCGATCGGCCAGACGCTCGTTCAGGGAGTTCTGGATTTCCTTGATGGAGCTGTCGATGCTGTCGTAACGGGCATGGTGCGCCGCCAGGTTTTCCTCCGCCAGGGAAAGCTCTGCCTGCCGGCGAACGCTCTCCGCCTCGTTGGCGGTGATTTCTCCATCCTTATGGAGCACGTTGGTTTCCAGCACACGGTATTCGTTTTCCGCCGCACGGGATTCATCCGTGGTGGAGCGAATCTTTTCATACAGGCGGGCGGCTTCCTGCTTCGTATCCTGAGAGATACCAAAGAGGCGGTCGCTCTGTGCCTGCAGCTGGTCTTCCGTATCCTGGGCAATCTCCAATTCATGGCGGGACAAAGCGCAGTCCGCCTTGGTCTTTTCCTCATCCCGGCGCATCGTGTCCATATCGTACAGCCACATGGCCACGTCGATCTCTTTCTTCTGGGCAAAGAGTTCCAGGTACTCTCTTGCTTTTCGGGACTGTCTTTCCAGCGGTCCTACGCGGGACTCCAACTCCGACAGAATATCCGCCACGCGGAGCATATTGGCCTCGGTGGCATCCAGTTTTTTCTGGGCTTCCTGCTTCTTGAAGCGGTATTTGGCAATACCGGCTGTTTCGTCAAAGATACCCCGCCGTTCGTCGCTCTTTTTGGAGACGATCTCCGCGATACGGCCCTGACCGATGATGGAATATCCCTCTCGGCCCACGCCCGTATTCATAAACAACTCATGGATATCACGAAGACGGACCGCCTTGCGATTGATGTAGTATTCACTCTCCCCTGCCCGGTAGTACCGGCGGGTAACGGTGATTTCATCGTAGGGAGAATCGATGCGGCTTTCCGCATCCGTATTGTCAAAGGTGACCGATACTTCCGCAAAGCCCATGGGACGGTATCCGTCTGCACCGACGAAGATAACGTCCTCCATTTTGCTGCCGCGGATATTCTTGCTGGACAATTCACCCAGCACCCAACGCATGGCATCGGTAATGTTGGATTTACCGCTTCCGTTGGGGCCCACGATTACGGTGGCGCCTTCATCAAAGCGGATCACCGTTTTGTTGGGGAAGGACTTAAATCCGTGCAGTTCCAGGGATTTCAAGCGCATGGTATCTCACCTCCTCTTCTTTCCGTATTCTTGTCAAACATCTAATACAATATTATACCCTATCTGTTCCGATTTTTCAATGATTTTTACAGATTTTATGCCATATTCAGCACACAAATACCGGATATTTTCCCGATGCTGGCCGGCTGCCAGCGAGGATTTTCCCCGGGCGACGGAAAACGTGACCGCTCTGCCCGGCAATATTTCTTTTTTTGCCTCGCATGCACTCACCATGCGGCGGCGCATCAGAGCACTTCTCGCCAATTCTCCAATGGCGGGATGGTTGGGGCCGGCGCAAAAAGAGGCAACGTCATGCAGATTATCGGACTCGCAAAGGCCCGCCCGCAAGCAATACACGCCCTGCTCCTCCAGAATCTCCATGACGGCACTCATCCGCTCCACCGCATCCTCCACCGTCAGGGGACGATACTGCCCCGCCCCGTACATGGCTTCCAGTTCCGTATGGCGGAACACCAGCGTGGGATACACCCGATAGGCAACAGCACCCAGGCGGGCAATCTCCCGGGCGCAGTCTTTTTCCAATTCCGGAGTGGATCCCGGCAGACCGAGCATCATCTGCCCCGCAAACGGGATGCCGGCCTCCGCCAGCATATGGCAGGCGCGGCGTGTATCCTCGGCGGTGTGTCCTCGCTTGGTGATGCGAAGCACAGAGTCCGACATACTCTGTATGCCCAATTCCACGCAGGACACGGTATAGTGGGATAGGATTTCCAGCACATCCGCATCGATGTAATCCGGGCGGGTGGACATACGAATTCCGACGGCAGCCCCGCTATCCACATACGCCTGGGCGGTATCCAGAAGTTCCCGCATCAGCGCCCGCTCGATCCCCGTGAAAGATCCGCCAAAAAAGGCGATTTCAGCCGCACGGCCCGATCCTTCCAGCGTGCGGAGTGCGCAATCGATCGTATCCCGCACCGTCCGGGGCGAAAAAGAAGATGTGCCCGAGATCAGACGCTGGTTGCAGAACACGCACTGATTCGGGCATCCCATATGAACCACAAATATCGGAATATTTGCGTGTTTTTTCATTTCTTCACCTGGCCTCCCTGGCCGAACAGGACCAGAGCTTCCTTGGCGGCAAGCTGCTCCGCTTCCCGCTTGGAGTGAGCCGACCCACGGCCGATCACGTTGCTGTTCAGCCGTGCCTCCATAACGAAGGTCTTGTTGTGATCCGGTCCGCTTTCGCCCACCAGGACATACTCCAGGATCTCACCCTCCACCTGCTGCACGATCTGCTGCAGGGCGGTTTTGTAATCCATGAAGGAGGAGGTTTCCTTGATGCTTTCGATCTCCTCTTTTACGAAGGGAAGCAAAAACTTCCGCACCGTATCCAGTTTTCCGGAATCGATATACATGGCGGCCAGAACCGCTTCAAAGGCATCGGATGTAATGGAAGCGCGCTCCCGGCCGTGATTGATCTCCTCTCCGTGGCCGAGGTACAGATAATCTCCCAATCCGATTTTGGCGGCATATTTGGCCAGTGCCCGCTCGCACACCACGGCGGCACGGATTTTGGTCATATCGCCTTCCTGATTGGACACATACCGAAAATACAGATAGTCACTGACAATCAGCGACAGAACGGAGTCTCCGAAAAATTCCAGGCGCTCGTTGCACTGGACCGTCATCCCCTTGGACTTCAGTTCATTGGCATAGGAGGAATGATAAAGGGCGGATCGCAGCAGAGACGGATCCTCAAAGGTATACCCCAATTTCTTTTCCAGAAGCTTTTGGGGGAGGGGATATTTTCCTTCCTCGAATTTCATATTTCCTCTCCTTTCGCCGGGACAGGGGGCATTTCGTTCTCCACGTATTCGGCAATCTCACCGATCACGCCGGTCTTCACAAAGGATACCGCCTGCCGTACAGCGTTGCATATAGCCTGGGCATCGGAGGAACCGTGGGCCTTGATGACCGGCTTGGACAAGCCGAGCAAAGGGGCGCCGCCATGCTCCGAGGCATCAAACTGTTTTTTCAAGCCTCGCAGCTGATCCTTCACCGCAGCGGCGGACAGCTGTGTCAGCAGATTCTTGTTATACATACCCTTCAGGGTACCCATGAAGAATTTACCCATGCCTTCCAGCATTTTCAGGGTGATATTTCCGGTAAATCCGTCGGTAACCAGCACGTCACATACCGAGGACATGATCTGGTTGCCCTCCACATTGCCGACAAACAGAATGTCGTCGGATTCCTTCAGCAGCTTGTAGGTCTGCGCTACCACGGGAGTTCCCTTATGCTCTTCGGCACCGTTGTTCAAAAGGCCGACCGTGGGCTGCTTGATGCCGAAAATATTCTTCATGTAAATGGATCCCATGACCGCCCACTGCACCAGATACTCCGGAGTAACATTGGTATTGGCACCGCTGTCCAAAAGAAGCACGGGACGGGCAAGGGGCAAAACGGTAGCAATGGCCGGGCGATGAATTCCCTTAATAGGGCGGATGATCAAAGACGATCCTGCATGAAGCGCACCTGTATTGCCGGCGGAAACAAAAGCATCGCCATCCTCCTTCAGCATGCGGAGGCCCATAGCCATAGAACTGTTTCGCTTGGCGCGCACCACGGAAATCGGATCGTCCTCCATGGTGATCACGCCCTCCGCGTGCTCGATGCGGATGCCGTCCAAGGAAAGGCGATTTTCCCGGGCACAGTGCAGGATAACCTCCTTCTGGCCCACCAGAGTCAGATCCACATTCAGGCGGGATTTGGCCATAACGGCTCCTTTAATAATCTCGGCGGGCGCTTTATCGCCGCTCATTGCATCCAGAATAATGTTCATATACACATCACCCTTATTGTATCGATTTTTCCTTTATGGAAAAAGAAGAGGAAACCTCTCCAGTGCTTCCAGTGCCCGACGTGCATATTCCGCATAACGGACACGACGGCCGCCCTTCATTCGCTGAGCCAGGGGCGGAATGATGCCGAAATTGGCATTCATAGGCTGGAAATCTCCGGTGCCGCCGTGGCTGATGTAATCCGCCATGGCGCCGATCATCGTTTCCTTGGGGAAGATAGGGGTATCCATTCCCCGGGCGCGGCAGGTGGCCGCAAGACCGGCTACATATCCGGAGGCGGCGGATTCGATGTATCCCTCCACGCCCGTCATCTGGCCGGCAAAAAAGATATTCGGATTGCTTCTGAGGGAATAATCCGCACTCAGAAGTTCCGGCGAATTCAAAAACGTATTGCGATGCATGACGCCGTAGCGCAAAAACACCGCATTCTCCAAACCGGGAATCATAGAGAACACCCGCTTCTGCTCCGGGAACGTGAGATGGGTCTGGAATCCCACCAGATTGAACATGGTGCCCACCTGATCCTCCCGCCGAAGCTGAACCACGGCGTAATAGGATTCACCCGTTTCCGGATGACGGATGCCCACCGGCTTCATGGGACCGAAACGCAGTGTATCCTCGCCCCGTTTCGCCATGACTTCCACAGGCATGCATCCTTCAAACACAGTGAGGGGCGCATCCCGGTCAAAATCGTGAAGTGCGGCTTCCTCAGCATGGATCAAAGCATCATAAAACGCCTTGTATTCCGCCTCATTCATGGGGCAGTTGATGTAATCCGCGTCCCCCTTGCCGTAGCGGGACGCGAAGAAGGCGCGGCTCATATCGATGGAGGAAAAATCCACGATGGGAGCAGCCGCATCGAAGAAGCTGAGTCCTCCCTGTCCGGTCAGCGCCATGATCTGCTCAGCCATGGCATCGGAGGTAAGGGGGCCGGTAGCGATTACCGTGATCTCCTCCCGGGGGATCTCGGTAGCCTCCGCCTCCACCACCTCAATGAGGGGGCAGGTGCGGATCTTCTCCGTAATATAAGAAGCAAAGCGGGTGCGATCCACCGCCAGAGCACCGCCGGCAGACACACGGGAAGCATCCGCCGCCTCCATCATAAGAGATCCCATCCGGCGCAATTCTTCCTTGAGAAGGCCTGCTGCCGACGCAATCTCCGCATTGCGCAGAGAGTTGGAGCATACCAGCTCGCCGAACAGATCGGAGGTGTGGGCGGGAGTCTTTTTCGTCGGCTTCATTTCTATCAAGCGGACGGACATTCCCCGGCGTGCGGCCTGCCATGCGGCTTCACTGCCTGCCAGGCCGGCACCGATCACATTGATTCTTTCCATTTATGACTCCACAGTTTCACTTTCGATTTCCCGCTTGTATCCGCAGCCGTCCTTCTTGCAGACCAGGAGATTCTTTCCCTTCTTATGGTACAGAATCTCACCGCAATCGGGACACTTTTCCGGGGAGGGCATATCCCAGGAGGAATAGTCGCACTCCGGATAGCGCTCACAGCTGTAGAACACAGTACGGCGCTTACCCCATTTCATAACGATATCCGCGCCGCATTTGGGGCATGCCACACCGGTGCTCTTGGTTTTCTGGCGGGTATTCTTGCATTCGGGATACCGGACGCAGGCATAGAAATCACCGAAACGGCCGGAACGAAGCACCATATCCGATCCGCAGATGTCGCACTTGAAGGGAGCGATCTCCACTTCCTTGGCGGTCTCCTTCTCGGCATTCGGCTTCTCCAGCGGCTTGGTATTCTTACAGGTAGGATAGTTGGGGCAGGCCGCAAATTTTCCGTATCGGCCGTTTTTGATGATCATGCGGGCACCGCACTGCTCGCAGATGATGTCGGTCTCCTCCACGGGAATCTCGATATTCTCCCGGGACACCGTTTCCTCCGCGCGGGACAACTCTTTGGCAAATCCCTCATAGAAATCGGTAAGAACCGCTTCCATGGTCTCCTCACCGCCGGCCACGCTGTCCAATTTATCCTCCATCTGTGCCGTGAACTTGTAGTCCACGATATCCGGGAAGGAATCGATCATCAGTTTGGTGGTAATTTCACCCAAGGGAGTGGGAACCAGGCTCTTGCCCTCCCGCTTTACATAGCCGCGGGAGATGATCAGCGTAACGATCTGCGCAAAGGTGCTGGGGCGTCCGATACCCTTCTCTTCCAGGAATTTCACCAGCGATGCCTCCGTATAACGGGGCGGTGCTTCGGTGAAATGCTGCTGGGGATCTACGCCAAGACAGCGCAACACATCTCCTGCCTCAAAGACGGGCAGTTTTGTGGTCTTGCCCTCGCCGGATTCCTCGGCGGATTCCTCATATACAGCAAGGAAGCCGGGGAATTTGACGGTGGTACCGGCGGCACGGTACAGATATCCCGCCACGGTGATCTCCGCATTGACGGTATCCATCTCGGCACTTTCCATCTGGCTGGCGATGAATCGCTCCCAGATGAGCTTGTACAGTTTATACTGATCGCTGCTCAGGTATTTGCGAATGGAAGCCGGCACCAAAGATACATTGGTGGGGCGCACAGCTTCATGGGCATCCTGGGCATTGGCTTTGGACTTATATACGCGAGGCTCCTCAGGGCAGTAGGCATCGCCGTACTGATCCCGGATGAAGGAGCGGGCCGCCTCCTGTGCCTCCTGGGACACACGGAGCGAGTCGGTACGCATGTAGGTGATAAGGCCCTGCACACCGCCGTGCTCACTGCCCACACTCACACCTTCGTACAACTCCTGCGCTACCTTCATGGTGCGCTGGGACTGGAAATTCAATTTGCGGGATGCTTCCTGCTGCATGGTAGACGTCTTGAAGGGAGCGGCAGGCGCGCGGAATTTTGTGCCCTTTTTCACCTCAGACACGCGGAATTCCCCTTTGGCAACGGCGTCACGGATAGCGGTTGCCTCTGCCTCACAGGTGATCTCCCGCTTCTGCACAGAACCGATATCGCCGTGGAAATGGGCGGTAAAGGATTTTCCCTTGGGAGTTTCCAGCTGGGCATCCACCGTCCAGTATTCCTTGGGCTCAAAGGCACGGATCTCGTTTTCCCGATCTACAATGATGCGGGCGGCCACAGACTGAACACGGCCGGCGGAGAGTCCGCTCTTTACGTTTTTCCAGAAGAAGGGGCTGATTTTATATCCTACGATACGGTCCAGAATGCGTCTTGCCTGCTGGGAATTGACCAGATCCATGTCGATATCCCGGGGCTTTTTGATGGCGCTTTTGACCGCCGTTTTTGTGATCTCGTTGAAGGTTACGCGGCGGATCTTCTCCGGCGGCAGAGCCAGAGCGTTGGCCAGATGCCAGGAAATTGCCTCGCCCTCCCGGTCAGGGTCCGTTGCCAGATAGACGTAATCGGCATTCTTTGCCTCTTTCTTCAATTCACGGATCAATTCACCCTTACCGCGGATATTGATATAGTGGGCTTTGAAATGATCGTCCACATCAATACCGAGCGTGGATTTGGGCAGATCGCGGACATGTCCGACGGAGGCTACCACTTTATAGTTGGAACCAAGGCAGTGTTTGATTGTTGACACCTTTCCCGGTGACTCAATGATTACAAGGTTGACCATGTAACGCTTGTCTGTTTCCAGACATCCTCCCTTCGAGGTATATCAGATTTATCTTGTGGATAGTATAGTGGGATCGGTGAGGCATTATTCCTCCCCATTCTCCCGAGAGTCAGATTCACTAAGAAGTGCATCCTCACCGGAGCGTCGGAGATAGTATCCGCCCGCACCGCACTCCACCACGCCGGCCAGTTCCAGCATGGTCAAAGCAGCCATCAATTCGCCCACACCGATCCCTTTGACGGGGATGTCGTCTGCCACCACGGGCACATCGGGAATCATGGCTTCATATACTTTTCTTTCCGTTTCGCCCAGGGAATCCAGTTCCACATGGGCGGCGGGAATCGTATTGTTTTTCTGTATCTTTGCGTCGTTTTCCGCAAAGCGCTCCACCACTTTCTTGGCAGGAATGCGCTTTTTGGCGGGAGCTTTCGGCTTTTTGCCGCCATACAGTCCACCGCCGTAATACTTATTGCCCTCCTTGGAGGACACATTCATGCGCACGGCCACATCGGTAGCATCATCCGGCGAATAGGGGGCCGCCAGGGCTGCATCGATCGCGGCCATACGAATGGTATGGGGATACAGAAATTCGTAATTCTTCAAAATATCCGACGGAGTCGTGACCGCACGGGCTCCGTTTTTGATCAGAGCATTGGGACCGGCAGCACCGGCCTCACCGATCCTGCCGGGGACAGCGTAGAGATCCTTCCCCTGATACAGGGCATGACGGGCAGTGATAAGCGATCCGCTTTTCAGATCGCCCTCCACGACGCATACAGCCTGACACAATCCGCTGATAATCCGGTTCCGTTTGGGAAAATGGTATCCGTTGGGCGGTGTTCCCGGGGGATATTCCGTGATGACAGCGCCGTTTTTCAGCACACGCTGCATCAGATCTTTATGCTCCGGCGGATAGACGATATCGATACCGCATCCCAGAACGCCCACGGTGACACCGCCGGCGCTGAGAGCACCGGCCATGGCCATACCGTCCACGCCCAAAGCAAGGCCGCTGACCAACACCGCACCGCCGGCACCCAGGCCGCGGCCGATATCGTAGGCCATTCGCTTGCCGTAATCGGACATGGTTCGTGTTCCTACCACAGCACAGCAGCAATTACTTTCAAAATCCGGAAGAGTACCCACGCAGTAAAGCACGATGGGTGCGTCCCGCAGCTGATACAGCGTACGCGGATAGCGGGAATCGTCGGGTGTGAGGATCTGCACACCCATATCC
>JAZSCY010000229.1:0-6370 GCA_045530875.1 Eubacteriales bacterium | reverse complement strand
AAGAAAGCGATAGCCGAAAGAAGTGCAACACCCGTGGCGATCCTCTGCGCCCACGTAATAATCCTCGGCAAGAAGATCATTGTAAGGATACCGAGTATGTAACAAACCGCTGTCAGGGTAGTGCCGTAATCGATGTTAATGTCGATGGGGATCTTTCCGTCGAGAGCCGAGGACGGCTCGAGGAAATAATAGATAAATCCCATCTGCCAAAAGCTGAACATGGAGAAGCAGACGAGCATCTGCAATGGCTGGTCGAGCCGTTTTTTCTGATTGTCGGAAAGAATGGAATGAAGCATAATCATGCCCTCACTTGTTCAAAAATTGGCACCCGGTGGGGTAGGAATCCTGTAATTTTGTGTGAAATCCCCCACAAAACAGGCGATTTGACGAAAAATACCACCAACGTGGTATATACATCCCGCTTAAATTCCTGTATAATGAAAACAAACAGAGAAATCTGACGCATTTACATTATACCATAACTGTCTGTAATTTTCAAGCGGGAGTGTAAAATACTACCCAAACGGGTTGGTAAACGGTGATTTTAGACCAATTCGGGGAGGTTACAATCTTGGAAAAATAAAGTATAATATTATTGATATAAAGTACAGGAGGAAATCACGTGGAGAAAGAAAAACTGAATTATTTTGACTACATGGCTCTTGCGGAAACCGAGTACCGCCGTCTGATGCAGCAGTATCCGGAGCTGGCTGCATTGACTAAGCGCGAATTCGAAGTGTTTGCGCAGCTGCTGACTGACAAAACACAGGTGCAAATTGCCCGTGACCTGTTTGTATCCCATTCGTCCGTTCACTTCCATTGCAAAAACATTTATAAGAAACTGAAGATCAACAGCCGCAGACATCTGTTGATCAAATACAAGGATGTATAAACAAACTACAAAATTTTCATAAATACGGAGGAAAAAACTATGGCATTCTTTGACAAACTCGAAACATTTGCAAAAAACATCGGAGACAAAACAAGCGACGCAATTGAAACAGGCAAACTCAACTCCAAGATCAACGCCGAAAAAAATCTTGCCGCAGAACAGTGGAAAAAGATCGGTGAGTACTACTACAATCTATACATAAACAGCGGTGAGGCAGTACCCGAAATTCTCGAATTCTGCGAATCGGCAAAAGCACACCTGGCAGCCGCCGAGGAAGCACGCATCGCCATTGAAAAGATCAAGGAAGAAAACGAAGCACAGGC
This sequence comes from Eubacteriales bacterium, assembly GCA_045530875.1. GTDB lineage: Bacteria > Bacillota > Clostridia > Oscillospirales > CAG-272 > SIG701. The sequence goes on along the minus strand of JAZSCY010000229.1, from coordinate 5,155 downwards.
AAAAGCGCAGGCAGCTGCTGCGGCAGCAACTGCAACGGCGGCAGTACCCACAGTACCGCAGTCATCCGGCACTCTGACCTGTACCGCCTGCGGCGCGGAGATTCCCGAGGGACGCAAGTTCTGCTCCGAATGCGGTGCGAAGGTCGTCATTCCCGAGCCGACACCCACACCTGCGGCAAATGTCTGCCCGAACTGCGGAGCCGAGATTGCTGAGGGCAAGAAGTTCTGCTCCGAGTGCGGAACCAAGATCGAAATTCCGGAACCCACAGGTCCCAAGTGCTGTGTCAACTGCGGCGCGGAAATTGCCGAGGGACGGAAATTCTGTTCCGAATGCGGCACAAAACAGCCGGAATAAGTCCCAAATGCATACACAGGCGGTTCACTGAGACTGCCAACACTTGTATGTACCTATGAAACATAACGAATAGGAGAACCAATAATGAAAAAATTTCTGATATTCCTGCTTGCAGCGGCAGTGCTCCTGTCCTTTACCTCCTGTGTTACCATGGGCGGGGAACCTGCGGGTACGGACACCCCGGAAACTGTGCAGGACGAGCCTGTCGGCGGGGACAATACCGCCGCGCCGGACACCGAGGATACGGTGCAGACCGAGGAAGTGATTCCGACTGAGGGCACACCGCTCGGCTGGCCGGAAAACGACTACACCAAGCTTGTTCCGACACCGACCTGCGGCGGCAAGGTAATGTCCAGCGGTGAGATTGGCAATCTATTTGCCGTTGAAGTGAAATGGACAATGGAGCAGGGACTGGTTTATGCACAGCAGCTTGCGGACGCGGGATTCGGCGACGACTGTGTGGAGAAGTATGAAAAGTACGGTTACATTGACCGCACCGCGAACGGCGTCAATGTACAGCTGCTCGATGTATTCGGTATGGCAAGCGTCAGCATCATGCCGTCAGCAGAATAAACAACATGATCAACGAAAACAGAAACCTTGGAGGTAATCATCATGACAGCAAAACAACTATTTCATAAATCCTTTCCCTTTTGCATGGCAAAACTCGGACTCGGCGCGGCAACCGTTCTGATCGATGCGGTTCTGCTTGCGATACTGATGGGCATCGGCTGGCTGTTCGGCGATACGGGACTGGTCGTCTGCTTCCTTATCTGGTGCGGTCTCATTCCTGTGGTACGGCTTGTGCTGATGCATTATGTCGGATACCTCGTCAAGGCGGGTCACATCGCCGTCATCGCGGAAGCCTGCAAGACGGGTCAGTTCCCCGCAAATCAGGTTGCCTACGGCAAATCCAAGGTCAAGGAACGCTTTGTATCCTCCAATGTCTATTTTGCGCTTGACAAGCTGATGACCGCTGCAATCAAGCAGATTCAGGACGGTATTCAGAAGGTTGCGGGCAAGCTCGACTTCATCCCCGGCATGGATGCTGCGGCAGGACTTGCAAAATTTTTTGTTGACATATCGCTCGGATACATTGACGAATGCTGTCTGGGCTGGACGTTCTACCATCCCGAGCAGGGTGAATTCAAGAGTGCCGCCGACGGTGTTGTCATCTATGCACAAAATTGGAAGCCGCTTCTGAAAAACGCGGCGATTACAATGCTGAAAGCCGTGCTTGGGATGATTCTGATCGTGATTATAGCGTTTGTTCCGATCGGACTTTTGTTCAAGCTGTTCAAATGGAATGCGCTGATTGCGTTTGTTCTCGCTTGTCTGATTGCGTGGGTCATCAAGTTTGCATTCTTTGACAGCTACATCATGTGCCAGATGATGGCATCCTATATGCAGGTCGCACCGACCACAGTGATTACCTTTGATCTCTACTCCAAACTGTGTGCCATGTCCCGCAGCTTCAAGCAGCTGTTTGAACAGGGGCAGGCAGAGCAGCCGCAGACAGAAGCCGATGCAGAAATCGGCACAGTCCCGCCCGTACAGCCGAATCCGCCACAGCAAAATACCGCAAAACCCATCTTCTGCGGTGAATGCGGAACAAAGAATGAGCCGGGAACGAAATTCTGCGGTGGATGCGGCGCGAAGCTGTCATAAAGGAGGCAGAACGAAATGTCTTTGAAATGGGAATTACAGAGGATGGTACGGCGCGGCATCTCCAATGCCGTCGGTAATGCCGTGGAGCAGGCGGTAGCACCTGCCGCAAAAAAGGTTGTCGATCAGACTGTCACACCGCGCATCAATCAAGCGGCAGATCAGATCAATGCACAGTACGGAACCTCCGGCGGAGGACAGAATACATCGAGCCTTGCAGGTGCACTGGGCGGCTTGCAGGGGGCTGTGATGACGGTGGCAAATGAAGCGGCAAAGAATCTGAAAATCTGCTCTGCCTGCGGAGAAGCATCCCCCAAGGATAAAACCTACTGTCCGCACTGTGGCGAAAAGCTGCCTGAGCAGACAGCCGCCGAGCAGAATCTGTGTCCGAATTGCGGCAAACAGAATGACCTCGGAACGAAATTCTGCGGCGGATGCGGAACAAAGATGCCGGAGAAACCGCAGGTAAAAAACGCCTGCACTGCTTGCGGCGAGGAACTTCCCGACGGCGTGAAGTTCTGTCCGCACTGCGGCACAAAGTGTACCGAACAGATTGCGGTAAAACCGATCTGCCCGTCTTGCGGTGCAGAAAATGAAATCGGACGGAAATTCTGCTCCGAATGCGGAACAAAACTTGAATAGAAGGAGGGACACTATGGCACATTGTACGAATTGCGGCGCGGAACTTGTTGACGGTGTAAAATTCTGTACCGAATGCGGCGCGACGGTTGCGGAACAGGAACAAAAACCGGAAGCTCCCAAACCGGAAGCCCCGCAGCAGGAAGCTCCGCAGCAGGAAGCTCCCGCACCACAGCAGCAACAAGCCTACGCACAACCTCAACCTGCATACGCACAACAACCCGGACAGGGATATGCACAGCCCCAGCCGCAGCCGGTATATGCACAGCCGGCAGCAGCGCCGATTCTTGCGCAGGCGCAGGCACCGATGACAGGCAGTCCGTATGAGCTGATCACAACAGGCGGCTTTGTCGGCATTTCGCTTCTGCTTTGTATTCCCGTGATCGGACCGATTCTGATGCTCATCTGGGCACTCGGCGGATGCCGAAAGTACCAAAAGCGATATATGGCGCGTGCGATGCTCATTCTGACCGTAATTATGCTGATTGTCGGACTGCTGCTCGGTTTGGCGGCAAAACTGCTGTTCAAAAATGCGGTTTCCTATATCACAGAAGAAGCGGCAGTCGCAACCGGTTTGACCGAGGAACAGATCGAATCCATTTTCGGCAGTTATTTCGGCGGAGAAAAAGACGGCTCTCTTGCATCGCAGGTGAAAGAGGAACAAGATGCAAGTATCCTCTCAGGGCTGTTCGGTACAAGCAATCCTCTGGCGGGACTGTTCGGCGGTGCAGCGGGTGACGGAGAGGGCGATGATGGAGCCGGCGGTCTTGCCGGACTGCTCGGCGGACTGCTGGGTGGTGAGGCAGGTGATCTGTCCTCTCTGATTGAGGACGCGAACAAGGATGCTGAAAATCATTCCGATGGCTGGCCGTCCTCTTTGCCCGATTATCCGGATGGCGACATGAATGCCGATGAATCCTATCGCACGAGTTTTTCGGGTACAACGGCGGAGTCTATGTGGGAATATATCGAAACGCTCAAGACTCACGGCTTCAAATATCAGGACTTCTACGGCATGGGACTGTCCGAGGACGATATGAAGTCGATGAACGCATGGTGGGGAACGGACGGCGAGCTGTATTTGAGCATATCGTTTGCCGACGGCGTGACCACGATTGACCATGTGACAGAACTGCCCGATTACAGTAATTTGTTTGGATAAAAGAATTTCAGATGTAGTGTTTCAGAGTTGGAGGAAAACAACATGAAAAAATTACTTTCGATTATATTGGCACTTACGATGTGCCTATCGGTGTTTGCCTTTACGGCAGCAGCGGCAGATACGCTCAAGAACGTTCCGATCCCCAAGCCCGCCGCGCCCGACTACTTTATGACCGATGTGGCATATGACAGCTGGGACGGCTACATCCGTATTGTCACGGTATTCGACAATTCCATGCTCGAGCTCGTCCGTGAGAACGACATCGACCCGGAGGGGTTCTACGCAAAGTACGGTATCACAAACGACAACTATAACGGTCTCTACATCAAAATGCAGTACGACGTGAACGTGGATGGCAGAGGCTGGCAGTACACATCCGCATGGGATGAGGACTGGGGTTATACCGGCAGCTACGCCGCCGGCTACGATCAGAACTATCTGAATGATGATCTGATTTCCGAATTCACCCTCGCTGATGCATACCATGAGGAGACGCGTGCGCTCTACGGCGATATGATTTATCTCTCTCATCAGGACGAATACGGAGACGATGTCTGGCGCTTTGACCTTACCAATCACTCCGTTCAGGTGCGCTGCCGCTACCATATGGAGTATTACTGTGATGACGTGCTGATGATCCGCACCGGCGACTGGTCGGATGTCGCTGTGATCGGTCAGGGCAGCACCCAGCGTGTTCCCACAGAGCCCAAGAGTTATGCCGCACCGATCATCTCCGAAATGAAGGTCGTTCCGCCGGAGAAAGCGGAGCAGGAAGCGTACGTTTACTTTGAACTGGATACGCCTGACACCGTTTGGGATGCGCAGGTCTACTACGAAATGCATGACGAGTGGGGCATTGATGAGCTGGATGCGCAGATCAGCGTGGACGGCGGCGCATGGCAGGATGTATACGTTGCCAATTCCCATTGGCCGCTGTATGAGGGTGACCGTGTGACAAGCACGACTGCCGCGCTGACTGCCAACAGCCACGTCAAGCTTCGTGTGCGCTACGGCGGACCTCTTGGCTATTCGGATTGGTCAAACGTGCTGGAAGTCAATTCTCCGCAATGGAGCGCGGCATCCTCGTGGGCGACGGGTGAACTTTATAAAGCACAGGTAAACGGTCTTATCCCCGACTGTCTCATCGGTACTGACCTGACACAGCCGATCACCCGTGCGGAATTTGCGGCAGTTTCCGTCAAGGTCTACGAAGCGCTGACGGGCGAAACTGCAATCGCGGCAAGTGAAAATCCTTTTACCGATACAACCGACGCGGAAGTGCTGAAAGCCTACAACACCGGCATCACCGCAGGTACGGGCGACGGCACGACATT
>JAZSCY010000241.1:0-3280 GCA_045530875.1 Eubacteriales bacterium | reverse complement strand
AACAAGCGAACATTCAATGATTGGTAAGTTCATTGATACAATAGTTCCCGAAGAAAAGCTTCCTCAGACATTAACAAGCTATTCCCCTTGCTTCCGTAAGGAAAAAGGTGCTCACGGTATCGAAGAAAGAGGCGTTTACAGAATCCACCAGTTCGAAAAACAGGAAATGATCGTGGTATGTAACCCCGAAGAAGCACCCATGTGGTACGATAAACTGTGGCAGAACACGGTGGATTTGTTCCGCTCTCTGGATGTTCCTGTTCGTACGCTGGAGTGCTGCTCCGGCGATCTGGCTGACCTGAAGGTGAAATCCTGCGACGTGGAAGCATGGTCGCCCCGTCAGAAGAAGTATTTTGAAGTGGGCAGCTGCTCCAACCTGGGAGATGCACAGGCTCGCCGTCTGAAGATTCGTGTGAACGGTGAGAACGGCAAGTACCTGGCCCATACGCTGAACAATACCGTGGTGGCTCCGCCCCGTATGTTGATTGCTTTCCTTGAGAACAATCTGAACGCAGATGGCACCGTCAATATTCCTGTGGCACTTCGTCCCTACATGGGTGGCGTAGAAAAACTTATACCCAAGCAGTAATAAATTAAAGCCGATGATGCGTGGCATCATCGGCTTTTTCTTATAAAAGAAGTGTCAGGAGTGGGATTGTCAGGAAGCAGAGCAGGGTAGTCACCAGAACACAGTTGGCCGCCAGCTCCGATTCGCTTTTGTGCATCTCGGCCAGATTGAGTATGATCGAGGCACAAGGGGTTGCGCACAGGATCAGGATGCTCGCCTTGAACGCCGGATCAAAGGGAAGGAAGTACACCGCGGCGTAGGCGAACAGAGGGAAAAGCACCAGCTTGCACAGGCAGACCAGATAGATAAACGGTCTTGCGAACAGCTTTTTGAAGGGGACCGTTGCCAGACGAACGCCCAAAATCAGCATGCACAACGGCGTGGTCATGGTCCCGAGAAGATCCAGTCCGTTCAGCAGTACCGTGGGCAGGAAGTTTTTCGCTCCCATAAGATACAGCGGGAATGCCACCACCAAGCCGAACACCGTCGGATTGAATATAGCAGCCCGGATGGTCATGAATTCTTTTTTCTGTGTCAGGCAGAATACACCCACCGAGAACACAAGCAAATTCATGGAAATGACCGTCACAATGGAATAGCACATGACCTCCGGATGGCCCGGCACCAGTGCTTTCACGATTGGCAACCCGAAGAAGCCTACATTTCCCAGAACAGAAGCGATGGTGAGCATTCTGTATTTGCTGTCGGAGAACCGGCGGCGGAACAGAAGAAACAGCACACCCATGAAAGCGGCCTGCAAAACGAGGGTGAGAAGGAAGAACCAGCCCATCTTGTACAAATCCGATACCGAGAAATCCAGCTTCAGAAAAGAGGAAATAACAAGGCAGGGGGAGCATCCGTAAATCAGAAGAGAGGAGATGGTGGACAAATGATCCACCGAGGCTTTCTTCATTTTGCAGATTACATATCCGGGAACAATATAAAACAGCGTCAGAAGTACGTTGGAAAGAGCAATTTGAAAATGCATAACGTTTCTCCGTGGTAAATTACTTGGCAGATGCGGCCTGTTTTACCCGTTCTTTATCATATTGCAGCATGTACAGTGCGTGATAACGGCCCTCTTTTGCCAGCAGCTCAGCGTGGGTTCCTTGTTCGATAATGCGTCCATGGGAAAGATAAATGATGTTATCCGCATGCTGTACGGTGGAAAGTCGGTGAGCAACGATCAGCAGTGTGCCGATGCTCATCATCTTTTCCAGGGAATCCTGGATGAGGATTTCGGTTTCCGTGTCAATGTTGGCAGTAGCTTCGTCCAGAATCAGAATCTCCGGCTTGTGGACGATAGTACGGGCGAAGGACAGCAACTGCCTCTGACCGGCGGAGAAATTGTTGCCGCGCTCGCGTACTTCTTCATCCAATCCGTTTGTCAGACGGTCCAGGATCTTATCGGCGTTGACATAGCGGCATACCTGCAGAACTTCCTCGTCGGACACACCCTCCATGCGGAGCAGAATGTTGGAACGGATCGTGCCGGAGAACAGGAACACATCCTGCAGCATCTGTCCGAAATGGCGCCGCAGGGAAGCGATTTTGATTCTCTTTATGTTGATGCCGTCAATGAGGATTTCGCCCTTCTGGATATCGTAGTTGCGGCAGATGAGGGAAAGAATGGTGGTCTTGCCCGAGCCGGTGGAGCCCACAAAGGCAACGGTATCGCCTGCATTTACTTTGAAGGAAACGTCCTTCAGTACCCAGTCCTCCCCCTTGTAGGCGAACCAAACATTGCGGAATTCGATGTTGCCTTCCACATGCTCCAGCTCGATGGCATCCTCTTCATCTACCACATCGGGATGAATATCGAACACCGTGAAAATCTTTTCCGCCGATGCAAAGGCTGACTGCAGCCAGTTGAACTGCTCCGCCAGGCTCTGGATCGGGTTGAAGAATTTGGAAATATACATGTAGAAGGTCACGATCAGACTGCCGGTCATTGCCTGTCCGAGGAATTCTGTTTCCTTAATGTATCCGCGACCGCCCAAATAGAGTAAGCAGAGCACGGAGGAAATATACAGCATGTATACGATGGGACGGAAGATACCGAACACGAAGATCTGCTGCTTTTTGGCCTTGCCCAAAGCGGCATTTTTGTCGTCAAATTCCTGCTTCTTTCGCTGTTCCCGATTGAAAATCTGGATGATCTTCATGCCGGACAGATGCTCGGAGAGGAAGGTGTTGATGTCCGTGGTGCCGTCCTTCACCTTGCGGTAGGCTTTGCGGGAGAATTTGCGGAAGATTACGGTGAACAGCACAATAAAGGGAACGAAGCACAAAACCATCAGCGTCAACGCATAGTTCAGACACAGCATGGCGGTCAAAACACCCACAATGATGAACGCATTCTTGATCAGATTCACAAGGATGTTGGTAAACATCATGGAGATGGCGTTGGTGTCGTTGGTCACGCGGGTTACCAGTTTACCCACAGGTATGCTGTTCAGCTGTGCGTGAGACAGACTTTCAATGTGGGTAAACAAATCCTCGCGGAGGTGGGATAGGATTTTCTGTCCGGTTTTCTGCAGTACCACCGCCTGCACATAGGAGCAGATCAGAGATACCACCAGGATCACAGCATAGATTCCAACGTAGATAAACAAATCCGACACAGGGAAATCGTCCTTGATCATTTCCTCCACGCTGCCTACGATCAGCGGAGACAGGATATCGTACGCGATGGAGAACAGCATCAGGAAC
>JAZSCY010000330.1:0-4670 GCA_045530875.1 Eubacteriales bacterium | reverse complement strand
ATGTTGTAGTGGTGCATGTAGCGCTTCTCGGTCTCCTCGGAGATGCCGTCCAGCAGCTGAGCGTCGGTGAGGGAACCCAGAGTAGCGATGGTCAGAACCTGGGTCTGTCCACGGGTGAACATACCGGAACCGTGGGTGCGCTCCAGGAGTGCAACTTCTGCGGCCAGAGGACGGATCTGATCCAGACGGCGGCCGTCTACACGCTTGCCCTCGTCGAGGAGCCAGCGGCGAACGACGAACTTCTGAATCTTATAAAGGATCTCGTTGATGACGATGTGCATATCGGGATCGCCGCCATCGAACTCGTTGTATACATTCTCGGTGATGACAGCCATGCGCTCATCGCGTACGTTCTTGTCATCGGTATCCAGAGCGATGCGGACTGCGTCGATGCAGTACTCCTCGATCTTCTCGTACAGATCGTGATCTACCTCGCAGGAGGGATAGTCGAACTTCGGCTTGCCTACAGCAGCGATGATCTCGTTGATGAATACCAGCAGCTTCTTGATTTCCTCATGTGCCTTCATGATGGCGCCGAACATAACGTCATCGGGAACTTCCTTCGCGCCGGCTTCGATCATAACGACCTTCTTCTCAGATGCGGCAACGGTCAATTCCAAAGTGCTCTTTTCACGCTGTGCTGCGTTGGGGTTCATGATGATGCCGTCTTCCTCAGTCAGACCTACGAACACACCGCCGATAGGACCGTTCCACGGAATATCGGAGATGGACAGGGCAATGGATGCGCCTACCATGGCTGCGATCTCGGGGGAGCAGTCATGATCTACGGAGAGAACGGTCAGCGCCAGGTTTACGTCGTTGCGCAGATCCTTGGGGAACAGAGGACGAATGGGACGGTCGATTACACGGGAGGTCAGAATGGCCTTCTCACCGGGGCGGCCTTCACGGCGGTTAAAACTGCCGGGAATGCGGCCAACGGAGTACAGACGCTCCTCAAAGTCTACGGACAGCGGCAGGAAGTCGATACCGTCGCGAGGACGCTCGGAAGCGGTTGCACAGCAGAGAACAGCGGTGCCGCCGTAACGGATCAGGCAGGAGCCGTTTGCCAGGCCTGCCATCTTACCGGTCTCAACAGTGAGAGGACGACCGGCGAATTCGTAAGAGAAAGTTCTGAAGTTTTCGAACATTACGCTTTACCTATCCTTATAATTTTTTGATTTGCGAGAAATGCATATCCATCCGCACACTCGCACTTGCGGAGGATCCGTCTCGGAGGGGGAGGTTTAGCGCTTAAATGCGCGCCTGACAGGCAGGCACAGATTTAACAGCTAAGCCTCGTGTCCGATTCCGGGAAGGGGAGAACTCAAACGAAAAACGAGCTGCGTCAAGCTGCTGAGTGAACAGCCTGCCGCAGCTCATATCGTCTGAATCGATTGCCGCTGGGCGGCAGAAAACCGGCAGACAGTAGCCGAGGGAGAATTACTTTCTGATTTCCAGCTTCTCGATGATCGCGCGGTAACGCTCGATGTCGTTCTTAGCCAGATAGTTCAGGAGGCTGCGACGATGACCAACCATCTTCAGAAGGCCGCGACGGCTGTGATGATCCTTCTTGTTTGCCTTCAGATGCTCGTTCAGGGTGTTGATGCGGTAGGTCAGAACGGCGATCTGCACTTCGGGAGAACCGGTGTCGCCTTCGTGAGTCTGGTACTTCTCAATAATCTGCTGCTTGATTTCCTTTTCCATGATATTCACCTCAAAAAAATAATGTATTACGCCGCGAAACCAAGTAATCGGCGGGTGAAAGTGTTCCGTCACAGAAACCTTTTATCCGAAAGCCGAGTTTGCGGCACAACCGTAGTGTATTATACCACAACGAAAACGTTTTGTAAATAGCATTGAGAGAAATATTTCCGGATATTTCACACGGATTTTCCGTTTTTTTGCCTGTTTTTTATGACAATTCCCACAAGAGAGCGTGCTCCGGCTGTAATGAGCATGATTCCGAATAAAATGCGGATCCATTTTTCCGGGAGAATACCTGCTGCCAGTGTGCCGGGGATGACGCCGATCATGCCGGATAGAATTACAGTGAAAACCGGCAAAAAACGGACTGTCTGACGGCTCAGCCGAACGCAAAGAGCAGCTCCGGCGGCAAACAGAAAGAACAACAAATTGATCCCCTGTGCGGTGATCTGGGGCGTACCAACCACCGCTGTCAGATACGCGACCAGCAGTCCGGCACTTCCCAATCCCATGCCGCTGAGAACGGCAATGACGAACGAAACAAGTACGGTCATCCAATACATGACGGTTTCCTCAACGCATCACCATGCTGATGCCGGCGTACAGCACAAGCAGGGAAAAGATCGCTTTCAAAAGGGTGGCATGGATCCGTTCCAGTAAAAATGCGCCTGCCGTGCCGCCAGCGATTGCCGGGATCACAAGTGGCGTCATCTCTGTCAGCGAACGCGCGGTCTGTCCGTCCAATGCATACAGAATAGCGGAAAGAGCCGTCATAGGCAGGATAGCCGCCAACGTGCAGAAAAAGGCATTTCGCGTTGACTCCGGGGTGGAATGGACATCCTTGGGGGTGAAAAGATGGACGAGCAAAATGCCGCCGCCAGCTCCCAGAAGACCGTTCAAAAAGCCGGCTCCCGCGCCAAGCGTGATGTGCCGGATCCATTCCTTTTTTCGGTTTTGTGACAGTTTTATATACATGACGTTCGGTTCCTTTTTGAGATCGATGAATTTGCCGGAGAGTATCGGGGAGGAGAGTATATATTTTCGTGCAAATCGGGTTTGTGTACACTCTTATGATTGACATTTAATTTTAATGTGATATAATATAAGATGTATGCGCTTCATGCTGTACGGCCTTTGTCAGTATACCCCGACGCCGTGCTGTCATATGCAAAGGATCACATGGAAAGTGAGGTTGCTTCCGAGAATTACGGAATCGGAACACAGAGAATGGCAGAAAAGAAAAAGACTACCACACAGAAAAAACGTTCCTCCCCGAAAACGGAGACATATACATATAAGAAATCCAAGGCGAAGGCGGCGTCTGTCAAAAAGAACACGCCCCGGGAGAAGAAGGAACCCATCCGCAAGCCAAACGGATTGATGACGCAGCTGATGCCTTTTGTTTTTGGCATTGCGGCTGTGTTTGTCGCCGTCTGTCTGCTGGTGGACGGTGTCGGCTTTGTCGGAAATGGGCTGCGCAGTGTCCTGTTTGGCTTGTTTTCCGGCGCCTCCTATACGGTACCGCTGTTTCTTCTAATCGCCGCGTTTATGTGGCGCACTGACAGCGAGAACAACATGATTGCATGGAAAGCCGTTTGCTTTGGCATTGCGTTTTTGATTACGACCATCCTGATGCATTTCTTTACCGGCGGCATCGCTACTTTCTCGCCGGTTGAGCAGTATAAATCTGGCCTCCAGTGCGTGGGAGGCGGCGTGGTAGGCGGTGTTCTGGGCGAGCTTATGATGCGCGCTTTTGATCGCGTTTTGTCCCTTGTGCTTCTTTTCCCCTGCCTGTTTGTTTTTGTTCTTCTGATGTTCGGCGTGACTCCCCGGAGCCTGTGGGTTTTGATCGCATATAAGATCAAAATGTCCCGGGAGCGGGCAGAGGCCAAGCGACTGGAAAAAGCGAAGACGGAGGAGCCCATCCGCCGCCGTCCCGTTCAGAATCCGGAGCCGATCTCCTATTCCGGTGAGCAGCAGTCCCTTACATTTACCGGCAATACAGGCGATATGGAGCAGCCGTCCTATACCGAAAAGCAGCCGAAGCAGAGATTCAATGTGGATGTGGAGTTGGACGGTGATACCCAGCCTGCCGTATCCGGTACGGATACGCCTGCTGCCGGCAACGGTGTGATCGATGAGAAGATTTTTGATGAAGTCATGAAGCGCACGCAGCAGCGTCTTGCACAGAACGGAGCGGCTGCAGCGGCCGGTGCTGTCGCGTCTGCCGATGACGATCTTCCCTGGGATGAATCGATTCCGGCGGAACGAGCGCCCGGGGATGTTCTGGACGGCAAGGATATGGATGCGCTGTCCGACGAGGATCTGGATCTGTCGAAGATTTTTACGGAAAGAACCGACATGGAACTGCTGGCGCGCTTGCATAAAACGTATGATACTCCCGCCGCCGATGGGACGGAAGGGGATAATGCGGATGTGGATATTGAGTTGTCCGTGCAACGCCGTCAGCTGACAGAAACGGTTACGCCCCCCAAAGAAGAGCCCAAGGCGGAAGAAAAGCCGAAGGAATATCAGTTCCCGCCCATTACGCTTTTGACCCAGGATGAAGCCGCTATCCGTGAAAATGTGGCGGATGAATTGCGTGACAATGCTGCCAAACTGGTGCAGACCCTTGAGTATTTCAATGTAAAAACAAAGATCGTGGACGTGAGCCGCGGTCCTACTATCACCCGCTATGAGCTTCTGCCGGAACCGGGCACCCGTGTTCGTTCCATCGCCAATCTGGTGGACGATATCGCCCTGAATCTGGCTACTTCCGGTGTTCGTATCGAAGCACCCATCCCCGGAAAATCCGCGGTCGGTATTGAAGTTCCCAACAAGAAATCCACCACCGTGCATTTGCGCACCTTGTTGGAGAATCCGGCATTCACCAATGCCACGAGCCGCATTTCCTGTGCGCTCGGGCAGGACGTGGCCGGTGCCAATGTGTATCTGGATATTGCCCG